>CAYGTG010000018.1:4291-11819 GCA_964352485.1 uncultured Nannocystaceae bacterium
TCCGACGCGTCGTCTGTCCACGGGCGTCGCGACGCGAGGCAGTGCGCCTCGGCGGCGGGCTCGGGCGCCAGGCAGGTGCCGTCCTCGGGCTCCGCCCCGTTGGGGCACAGGCAGTAGTACGAGTCCGACGCGTCGTCCGTCCACAGGCCACCGGTGTTCTCGCAGTTCTGCTCGACCTGGGGATCACCGGCCAGGCAGTTTCCGTCCGCAGGCTCCGCCCCACTGGGACATAGGCAGTAGTACGAATCCGACGAGTCATCCGTCCACATTCCGCCGGTGTCCTCGCACGCCTGCAGGACCTCAGCGTCGCCCGCCAGGCAGTTTCCGTCCGCGGGCTCCGCCCCGTTGGGGCACAGGCAGTAGTACGAATCCGACGAGTCATCCGTCCACATCCCGCCGGTGTCCTCGCAGAGCTGCACCGTGTCGGTGGAATCGGCCTTCCCCCCGCCAGACGCTGCCGCGGGGGCCGAATCCGAAGTCTGCTCCTCGCCACAGCCCAGCCCCACCGCAGCCAGGCAGGCAAGAGAGATCAGGGAACGGAGCACCACGGTTTGCTGTCGCATATACTCACACAGTGTGGGTACAAGCGTCCCAGGATGCTACTCGCGTTCCAATACGCCTCGAGCGGCGGAGAAACCGACGGTCTTGAGCAGTTTGGTGGTGATTCCGGGAATTCCCCCCTCGGGCAGCTCGCCCGGCGCAACCCACGCAAATTCGATATTGGACGCGGGTTTCGGCCGGCGCGTCAGGGCGGCCCGCATCGCCCGCACCTGCCAGATCCGATGCGTGAACACGTGCCGGACCTCGCCGAGAAGCTCCCAGTCCTCGAGCTCCTGGGGGCTTCGAAACACGGTGCCCAGTTCCGTCGGCCCGTCTTCGTCGGTCACCAACGGCAGACACCACATGCTCGCGAGCAACCCCGTCGGCGGACGCTTCACGAGAAGCAGTCGCTTGCGACTCACCACCGCGAGCGCGCACAGCCGATCCACGGGCTGGGCGACCCGCTTCTTCGGCGCTGGGATGATCCCGGTGCGATCGGTCGCGTGGGCGCTGCAGTGCGGGCGAATCGGGCAGGTGTCGCACCGAGGATTCCGGGGCACGCACACCGTCGCGCCAAGCTCCATCAGCGCCTGAGCGAGCACCCTGGGCCGCCCACGTTGCAAGATCGCCTCGGTCAGCACCCAGTGGCCCGCGGCGTCCGCACCCTGCTGCTTGGGTTCTTCGACTCCGCACACCCTGGACAGCACCCGGGCGACGTTGCCGTCGACCAAGGGCTCGGGGCGGTCGAACGCGATGGAGGCGATCGCCCCACAGGTGTAGCGACCGATCCCCGGAACCGCGCGAAGAGCCTTCCCACCTTCGGGCACAGCACCGGCGTGCTCGTCTCGAACGTGGCGCGCTCCTTTATGCAGGAGCCGGGCCCGGCGGTAGTAACCCAAGCCGCTCCAGGCCTCGAGCACCGAGGACTCGTCGGCGTCGGCGAGGGCGAACACGGTCGGAAAGCGCTCCAGGAAGTTCGCGTAGTAGCGCTCGACCGTCTCGACCCTGGTTTGCTGCAGCATGATTTCCGACACCCAGATCGCGTAGGGGTCCCGAGTCCGGCGCCAGGTGAGGTCGCGGTGCGAGGCTTCGAACCAGGGCGTCAGATCGGCCGCAAGCGCGGTCGCAAGCGCCGAATCTGGGGCATCGCTCACGGCCCCGAGCCTGGCACGGCCACCCCGACTTGGCGAGCGATAGGCGAGTCGGATAAGACGTCTGGCTCAGGACCGGCATGTTCCGCAAGCGCGACACCCACATCCACTTCGTCGGCATCGGCGGCATCGGCATGAGCGGCATCGCCGAAGTGTTGGTCAACCTCGGCTACCGCGTCACCGGAACCGACATCAGCGAGAGCGACACGACCCGTCGCCTGACCGAGCTGGGTGCGAAGGTCTACCGCGGGCACAGCCCCGAGTACGTGGGAGACGCCGACGTCGTGGTGACTTCGAGCGCGGTCACGCGGGACAACTCGGAGGTCGTCGCGGCTCGGCAGCGCAAGATCCCAGTCATTCCGCGGGCGGAGATGCTGGCCGAGCTCATGCGCCTCAAGGAGGGCATTGCGGTGGCTGGATCCCACGGGAAGACCACCACCACCTCGCTCATCGCCTCCATTCTCGCGGCCGCTGACCTCGATCCCACCGTGGTGATCGGAGGCAAGGTCAACCAGTTCGGGAGCAACGCGCGCCTGGGCCAGAGCGACCTGCTGCTCGCGGAAGCCGACGAGAGCGATGGTTCGTTCCTGTATCTGACACCCACCTTCGCGGTCATCACCAACATCGACAACGAGCACCTCGAGCACTACGGCACGCTGGAGCGCGTCCTGGAGGCTTTCGTAGGCTTCGCCAATCGCGTCCCCTTTTATGGCGGCGCGGTCGTGTGCATCGACGACCCGAACGTCGCCGGCATGCTGCCGCAGCTGCACAAATCGATCACGACCTACGCGATCGCGCGCACCGACGCCGACTACGTCGCTGCCGAGGTTCGCCACAACGGTCCTGCGACCTCGTTTCGCGTCCTGTGCAAAGGCCACGACCGTGGCACGTTCACCCTCGCGATGCCCGGCATCCACAACGTCGCCAACGCGCTGGCCGCGATCGCCATCGCCGACCTGTTCGAGATCTCCTCGGAGACCATTCGAAAGGGACTCACCGACTTCGACGGCGTGCAGCGGCGCTTCACGCTGCAGGGTGAAGCCAAGGGCGTCATGGTCGTGGACGACTATGCCCACCACCCCACGGAGATCCGCGCCACGATCAGCGGCGCCCGGACAAGCTTCGGCGACCGACGGATCGTCGCGGTCGTGCAGCCGCACCGATTCAGCCGGCTCCGCGACAACTTCGAGGACTTCGTCACCTGCCTGGACGACGCCGACATCGTGGTGATCACCGATGTCCACCCCGCCGGAGAATCCCCGATCCCCGGGATCGACGCGGAGGCCCTGGCCAACGCTGTGCGCGTGCGGCACCCCGATCGCCCCGTGCACCACAGCGCCGACTTCGACGCCCTGCCCGGCGAGCTCGCATCCATGTGCCGCCCTGGAGACCTCGTCCTGACCCTTGGTGCGGGCTCGATCACGCGAATCGGACCAAGGCTCGTCCAGCGGCTCGAAGCGAAGTAGCCTGCGGCCCATGACCGCTTCGATCCTCGACCAGCTCCGCACCTCCATCGAGGAAGCGATTCCCGGCGCCACCGTGCAGGTGGACGGCGGCGGCGGGCACTACACGCTCGACGTCACGTCCGAGGCCTTCGAAGGCAAGAACCGCGTGCAGGCCCAGCGCCTGGTGCTCAGCTCCATCGCGCACCTGATGAAAGGCGACGGCGCGCCCGTGCACGCCGTCGATTCGCTCCGCACCCGCACCCCGTAGCGTCGGCGTCAGTCGATTCGGGCGGCGATCCAGCTGCGCAGCGCGTCGATGACCGGCTTGCGCAACTCGGGCGGCTCGTTGTGGAGCTCGTGGAAGTAGCCCTCGAAGGACTGGAGCGTCTGATCGTGATCCTCGGGTGCAGGGAGGGTTGTGAACGCCTCGAGGCTCGCGGTGTGATCGCAGATCTTGTCGCCCGTGCCGACGTACCAGTACAGCGGGACGCTCACCCCGCTGACCTCTTCCATCACCCGAGCCCGCGCCGCGTTCATCCGCTGAAACCACCGCGCGGAGACAACCTCGACCCGCCGAGGGTCCGCGGCGTACCGGGCGACCTGGTCCTCATCGCGGCTAATGGCCGCGGGATCGAGCCCCGAGGGAAGCGTCATCCCCGGCGCGACCAGAGCCGCGAACTTCCCCAGCCAGACCTTGAGCGTGGGGGGCTGCAACGCCAGGCGCAGCAGCGGCGCAGACAACAAGACGCCACGCACATCGCTCGGCAGGATGTCCGCCACCAGTGCGTTGAGCACGATGAGGCCTCCCATGCTGTGGCCGAACACGAACCACGGCACCGCACTGGGCTTCGCCTCCGGCCGCTCTTGTGCGTATGCGTCCATCACGGCCACGAGGTCATGGCCGTACTGATCGAAGCTCTCGATGTGCCCCGGCGCTCCGCCGGACTCGCCCTGTCCGCGGTGGTCTGGGCCGAGGACCCAAGCACCGATCGACTCGAGGTCGGCGGCAACGTCGGCGTACCGTCCGATGTGCTCCCCCGCCCCGTGACAGATGACGACGACGCAGCGGATTTCATCTGGCGTCCAGGACTCGGCGCGCAGCGTGATGCCGTCGGGTGTCTCGATCTCGCGTCGCTCGTGCTTCATGGGACGTTGCGCCGCCCCTGAGGCCGCGAACTAGAAGATATCCCGAACCCAGTCCGTGATGCGACGGAAGGTCCCCGGACCGTCATCTCGGGAAGAGCGCTTGCCTGGTCCCAGGTCCGCGGCTTCTGCCATCGGCTCGTGCGTTGCCCCGTAGAGCACCAAACCGACCCCCGTGGCGAACTTCGGGTCCGACACCATCGAAGCAAAACCGCCCTCGGCCAGAGACACGACCCCGTCTCGCTCCCCTCCAGGAATCGAAGTCGGCACGCCTTGACGCACAGGCATCTGGAAGATGTCCTCGGCGATTTCGATCATGCCCGGCATCTGCGAGGCGCCTCCGGTGAGCACCAGGCCGCTCGCGGCAAGTTCCGCACAGCCGCTGGCGAGCAGCTCTTGTTGCGCCATCAGAAGGATCTCTTCCACCCGAGGCTCGATGATCTCGGCCAGGAACCGGCGCTTGAACTCACGAGGCGGGCGCGGACCCACACCGGGAACCTCGATCACATCGTCGCCCTCGACCATGCTGATCAGCGCACAACCGTGTTTGCGCTTGATCGCCTCCGCCTCAGACACGCTGGTCCGCAGCCCGTGCGCGACGTCCTGCGTGATGCGGTGGCCGCCCATGACGATGACCGACGTGAACACGTTGCTCCCCTCGGAGCACACCGAAAGGTCCGTGGTACCGCCGCCGATGTCCATGATCGCGACCCCGAGGTCCCGCTCATCTTGGTGCAGCACCGCTCTGGAGCTGGCCAGCGGCTCGAGCACCACCTCGATCACTTCGAGTCCAGCCCGGTTGCAGCACTTGACGATGTTTTGCACCGAGGTCAGCGAGGCGGTGAGCACGTGCGCCTTCACTTCCATTCGCACGCCGTTCATGCCAATGGGGTCGCGAATCTGCCCCTGCCCGTCGATGATGTACTCCAGCGGGATGGTGTGCAGGATCTTGCGATCGAGCGGAATGTTGACCGCCTTGGCCTGCTCGATCACCCGCGCGACGTCGATGTCCTCGACCTCGCGGGAGCGCATGCTGACCTGTCCGAAGCTGTTGAAGCCCTGGACGTGGCCACCGGCGATGCCGACATAGACGGACTGCACGTCCGCGGCCGCCATTTGCTCCGCTTCTGCCACCGCGGCCGCGATGCTACCCGTGGTCGCTTCGATGTTGACGACGACGCCTTGCCGAAGGCCCTCAGAGGGGCTTGTCCCAACGCCGAGCACCTCGATGCCGCTCTCGGTGACTTCACCGATGATCGCGGCCACCTTGGTGGTTCCGACGTCCAATCCGCAGATGATTTCTCCAACCTCGGCCATGACTGCTCCGTTTACTCGTATCGCGGCAGGCGACTCTTGCCGCCACGGGCTCCCTTGGAACCCTTCTTTTTGTTTTTCTTTGCGTCCTTCGCAGCGTCCAGCTGAAGCCGGTGCTCGAGCGCCCGTTGGTGTGCTTGCTCCGTTGCGTCTTCGACGAACTCCGGAGCGTCTTTGGTCGGGAAGAAACTCGCGACGATGCGGTCTTTCCCCTCGTGGGCCGAGTTCGCATCGAGATGCGCAACGGCGAGCTTGTCCGACTCTTCACCCAGCGCCGCCCGAAGAGCGTCATACCGAGTCAGCGCGGCTTCCACATTCGTTCGCCCCAGGCGAAGCTGGCTTCCGAGGTCTGCGGTGTACAGCGTCGCCGCGCCGCTTTCGTCGATGTTGACCTCGCTCAGGCGCGGCCGCTGCTTCGACCCGTAGGCCTCGAGAATCGTCAAGGCACGCGAGACGACCTTCTGTGCCCGCTCGGGTTCGGTGAACACAAGCGATGGCTCCACACCGGTGACGATCGGAAGCGTGCCGCGCTCGCCAGACTCCAAGGGCTTGAATGGGATGCCGTCCTCCCCGACCAAGAAGAAGTCTCCGGCAAGCAGAACCGCGCGTGGATTGTGCTCCTCCACCTCGACGATGAGCGTGTCGGGCAGCTCTCGGGTGACGCTCGCGCGGCGGACCCAAGGGTGCTGCGAGACCGCTGCCGCGAGGCCCTCGACCTCGAGTGAAAGGATGTTGGTTCCCGGTGTGATGCCCATCAACGCCCTCAGTTCGGCATCGCTCACGTGAGACGTGGGCTCGAACAACAGGGCGCGGGCTTCGAAGCGCGGGGACGTGGTCGCGTAGTCGTAGGCCTCCTGAACCCCCAGGAGGGCCCCGTAGGAGAGCCCCCCTGCGACGCCCAACCGCAGCCCCCAGCGAGCGGTCACTCGGGCCCATTGAGGAAGCCGCGAGAAGGCTCCAGGGGGGATCTTCTCCCCGCTGCGAGTGCGCGGAGAAGCGCCGGTACGGGCCTGTGCGGCGGCGCCGGTGGCTGCTCGGGGCTGCCTTCGCTGATTGCCCGCGCGCGCCGAGGTGGCCTTCTTGGCCCGTCGCCGTGGAGGGCGACTCTTGGTCTGCGTGCGCTTTGACATCGTCGGCTATCTGCCCAATTCGGCCAGCTACAGGGCCTTATCTCGGCAATACAGGGACACGGCGTTCAAGGCAAAAAACCGTCATCTGCCGCATGTGCCCCGGGCGGACCCGGCCTGCACGAAGCTCAAATCCGCCGGGCCGAGATTGGCGTCGGCACGCCCCAAACCACAAGATCCGCTCCCCTGCGGAATTCGGCCAATTGGGGGCATTTTGGGGTTGTCAGCGGATCCGACCTGCCTACAATCCAATCGCAACGAGCTGCTCATGCAGCACGTGCCCACAAAAGACAGGCGAGAAGACAATGGCGAAGGCAAAGAAAGCATCCAAGAAGAAACCCCGCGAAGTGGTCGTCGTCGGCTCCAAGGTCAAGGACGTTGTCCGCAACGCCGGCCTGCGTAGCGATGGTGAGCTGGTCCAGGCCGTGTCCGAGAAGGTCCACGACCTCCTCGAGGCAGCCATCCAGCGCGCTCAAGACAACAAGCGCGGCACCGTCCGCCCCTACGATTTGTAGGTCCTCTAAGTCGCAACACCCCGTGTTTGTCGTTCGCGGCAAGCACGAACGACAGAAGGCGTTCCGGAATGGCTCCGGGACGCCTTCTGTCGTTTCGTTGTCCGGCCGCCGCGCAGACGGTCTCGTCCGGCGCCGAGCTATCGCATGAAGCCTTCGCCGTTGTCCGGCCGGCGGCGCAAGAACGCGGGGATGTCCTGCGGGTCACCGGAGGGAACTTCGGGTGCAGGCCAGCCGCCGCTCGAGGTCGAGGTCGCATTGCGAGGCTCGGGCTGCGACTGCGGCTGGGGCTGAGG
>CAYGTG010000018.1:11829-21613 GCA_964352485.1 uncultured Nannocystaceae bacterium
CATCGATTGCGCGGGCTTCTGCGCTGGACCGGCGGCCATAAACGCGTTGCTGCTCTGAGGCTTACGCATCGCTGGCCCAGGGGTGACCATCTGGCGGCCGCGAGGGCCCAGGGAACCGGCAGCGACGATGGAGCTTTGCCGACGATGCCCATGGTTTTGGATCGCATGCTCGAGGACTTCCTCGGCCGGCTGATGCTGATCGAAGCCGGTCGCGATGACCGTGATGCGAAGGGTCTCGCCCATCGACTCGTCGATCACCGCACCGAAGATGATGTTGCAGTCCTCGTGCGCAGCTTCCTGCACCAGGGAGGCGGCCTCCTCGACCTCGTGGAGCTTGAGGTCAGGGCCCGCGGTGATGTTGATCAAGATGCCCTGCGCACCTTCGATGGTCACGTCCTCGAGCAGCGGGCTGTTGATCGCCTGCTGCGCGGCGACGACGGCCCGTCCCTCTTCACTCGCGATTCCCATGCCCATGAGCGCGCGGCCCTGATCGGACATGATCGTGCGCACGTCGGCAAAGTCGACGTTGATGATGCCGGGAATGGTGATGAGGTCGGAGACGCCCTGCGTCGCGTGCTGAAGCACCTCGTCGGCCAGCTTGAAGCTGTCGAGCAAGCTGGTCGACGTGCTGGTCACGTCGAGCAGGCGATCGTTGGGAATCGTGATGAGCGTGTCGACCGCAGCCTCCAGGGTCTCGATCCCGAGGCCAGCGATCCGTCCGCGGCGTCGGCCTTCGAAACGGAACGGCTTGGTGACAACACCCACGCACAGCGCTCCGCACTCTCGAGCCACCTGGGCCACGATCGGCGCAGCCCCGGTCCCGGTACCGCCGCCCATGCCTGCGGTGACGAACACCATGTCTGCGCCCTGAAGCGCGGCGGTCAGCTCCTGAATGCTCTCCAGCGCTGCCTCGCGACCTCGCTCGGGATTGGCACCGGCGCCGAGGCCCCGGGTGATTGCGCTGCCAAGCTGAATGCGTGTGGGGGCGAGGTTCTTCTCGAGCGCCTGAACATCCGTGTTCGCGGTCAAGAACTCCACGCCCTCGACGTTGTGCGCGATCATGGTGTTGACCGCGTTGCCGCCGGCACCGCCGACGCCGATCACCTTGATGCGGGCTTGGTCCGGATATGCGTCCTCGAGTTCGAAATGCGCCATGTCGTGGTCCGTGGTCGGGTGTTGAGATCAGGCTCCGCGCGCGTCATGGCGCAGGGCACTGTCGACCCATACAGGCACCCGATCGCTGATCCAAAAAAAGTGACTGATTCCCGACGCTTGGCTGTGCCGAAAAAGCTCACATGTTCAATTGAGCAGCATCTGAAGCAAGGCCCAAAGCCCGGCGCATCGCGCTTCGGGTGTCCTCGTCCAACGACACGCCCAACCAATGCTGCAGCGCGAGCACGCCCTGGCCCCAGAGCATCGGCAGACCGTCCATCGCCCGCAGCCCCCGAGTCCGCGCTTGGAGCACAAGACCGCGGGGTGCTGCCCGGTACACCAGGTCCGCCACGACTGCCCGCGCAGGCAGCTGCGTGACCTCTACGGGCACGGGAAAGCTCGGAGCCCCGCCCTGCATCCCAACGGTCGTGCCATTGACGAGGATGTCGGCGTCACCCAGAACAGCCGACAAGGCGTCATATCCAAGGGCGGTGACGTTGGGCCACGCCGGCAGCGAGCCGGGGCGCCGGGAGACCCAGTCGAGGCGCGCGCCCGCCTCGAGCAGCGCATGGGCCACGGCCCGCGACGCTCCTCCGCCGCCCAGCACCACCGCGCGACGCGGGAGCGGGTCGACCAAGGTGCGCAGCGCCTCGATGAATCCCTCGCCATCGGTGTTTCGGCCCAGGGTGCCCGCCTGGGTGAAGCAGACCGTGTTGACGGCCCCGATCGCCTCCGCCTCCGGGGAGAGCGCATCCATCAGCCCCAGCGCGTGCGTCTTGAGCGGAACGGTCAGGTTCAGGCCGCCGAAGCCGAGCGCGGCAGCGCCACGCAGGGCGGCCGCCAGTCCGTCCGGCTCGACGTCGAACGCGAGGTAGCGATGCGGAAGGCCCAACACCTCAAACGCCGCGCCGTGCATCGCGGGTGACTTCGAGTGACCCACCGGATGCCCGAGCACGCCGAAGCAGCGCGCGGCGATCACGTTCCGTCTCCGGGCTTCACGGCGGTCACCGTTGCGCTCAGGGATCCGTCCGAGAGCCGGATGTCCACCGCCTCGCCCACCGAGGTCCGCACCGCGGAGGTGAGCGCGGCCCCATCGGCGCTCACCACCACCGCGTAGCCGCGCGCCAGCACAGACAGCGGAGACAAGGCGTGAAGGGACGCGGCCGACTTCGCCAACCGCAACCGACCGCGTTCTCCGATCATCCGGCCGCCTCGTTCCAACCGGACCCGCGCAGCGTCCAGCCGGGCTCGCGGGTCCCCTGCCAAGACCCCGCCGGTGGCGCGAAGTCCCGCCCGGGCAGCCTCGAAGCGGGCGCGAGCACCCTTGGAGAGCCCCGTGCCCGCCCGCTCGAGTCGACTGCGCAGGGAGGCTAGCCGCTGCGCGTCGGCGGCGAGCTTGGCCCGCGGGTGAACGTTGGCCAGGCGCCGCTCCAGGGCCCTCATTCGGGCCCGTGACGGGCTCACCAAGCGCTGCCCGTGCCCGACCAAGCGCCCTCGGTCGCCGTCGAGGCGCGCCCGGACGTCGAGGGCCGCGCGTTCGACCGCGCGGGCCATGCGGCGCTGCATCGACTCCAGCCGCTGCTGAAACGATGCACGGTCCGGGACCACGAGCTCGGCTGCATGCGAGGGCGTCGCGGCGCGTACGTCGGCGACCATGTCACTGACCGAAACGTCGACCTCGTGCCCGACCGCGCTGACGATCGGAACCGGACACGCCGCGATTGCACGGGCCAAGCGTTCATCGTTGAATGCCCAAAGGTCCTCGACCGAGCCACCGCCACGCCCGATGATGATGACGTCGACGTCGTCGTACCCGCACAGTCGCTTGATGCCTCGCACGATCGTCCGCGGCGCATCGGGGCCCTGCACCACCGCGGATGCCAATAAAATCCGGGTCGGGCACCGGCGCCGCGCGACCTTGAGGATGTCGTGAATCGCGGCCCCGTGGGCCGAGGTCACCACGCCGATCCGTCGGGGCCAGCGCGGGAGCGGGCGCTTTCGGTCCTCGTCGAACAAGCCTTCGGCCTGGAGCGTCTTCTTGAGAGCCTCCAACTCCTGCATCCGAGCGCCCAGTCCCGCCGGCTCCGTCCGCTCCGCGTACATCTGAAAACGCCCGGATTTGACGAAGATGCCCAGGCTTCCGTAGACACGCAGCATCTGGCCGTCGTGCATCTGAAACTTGAGCCGCTCGACGTTGCTGCGCCACATCGTGATCGGGAGGTTCGCGAAGTCGTCCTTGAGCGTGAAATAGGCGTGCCCCGAGGCGACGATGCGCAGGTTTGAGACCTCCCCCTCCACACACAACCGAGGAAAACGCAGCTCCAGGAGACGGTTCGCCCCCTTGACCAGCTGGCTGACCGTCAGCACGGGCGGTTTCTCGCCAGGGCCGGGTGGACCGGCGCCCGGCTGCCGGAAGGAGAGCTGGGACTGCGCCATGCGGCGGATGGTAGCGCTCTCGCCGGAAATTTGGCGCGGAGCAGGGTTGGCCGGTCTACTCGCGGCGTGAAGGTGCGTGCACTGGCAGCGTTCGTGGCGCTGTGCGTCGGCGGGTGTGGAGGCGTCGACTTCTTCGAGGAGCTGCAATCGGCAGACTCGGCCGAGGAGGAGACCGACAGCGGGGAGAGCGACACCGACTCCGACGGAGGCACTGACGGCGCGCCTGCCGGAGACTGCGAGTTTCCGGCCGACGACCGCTGCGGCAGCCAGGACGGCATCGAACAGTGTCACCCCGAGACGCTCACCTACGAGGCCTTCGACTGCCACGTGCTGTGTGGCGAGCTGGTGAACCTCAGCTGCATCACCACCGGCACCGCCCAACACGGTTGCTACTGCGTAGAGCCCGGCCTCAACAAGCAACTCTCGTGCACCGAGCTCGAGTCGTGTCTCGCCGGCTGCGCCAACGACCCTTCCGGCGCGTGTACGGACAACTGCTTTGGCCGAACAACCGCCTCCACCGTGCGGCTGTATGGCTCCCTGGTGTTCTGCGCCAACGACGACTGCCACCAAGTGTGCCTGGACAATCCGCAGCTGTGCGGCCTGTGCATTCAAGAGACCATCGCCGAAGGTCGAGGCATGTGCGGCCTGCCTCGTTCGGTATGCAACAACGACCTCAACGACGACCCCAACGCCCCGTGGGGTTGAGCGCGTGATCGACTTCGACGCCGTTGGAGCCTCGCTGGAGCGCGCGTGGTCGGACGCGGACCGGGACGAGGAGCGTTTTGTGGATCTGGCCGCGGATGCGCTCGAGGGTCTCGCGGAACGGTTCGACAGCGAGCGGTTCTTCGACGCGATGCTCGACCCGCAGCAACCCGGACGTCAGCATCTCGCCCCCACGGGCGCGTTTGCACAGCCCGGATTCACCGCGTTTCACGGCCAGGGCTTTGTCCTGGAGGTCTACGTCTGGTCGGATTCGCTGTCGGCGATTCACAATCATCCGTTCTGCGGGGCGTTTACCGTGCTGCACGGCCACAGCGTGCAGGCTCGCTACGGGACCTCGCGGCCCACTCGTGCAGGATCGCGAGGGCAGCTGCTCGACGTCCGCCTGCAGGCTCTGCAGCGGGTTCGCGCAGGCGAGGTGCACAAGTTCTCCCTGCGTCGATCCCCATTGATTCACGCGCTGATCCACCTGCCCGTGCCGACCATCTCGATGGTCGCCCGAACCGTCCGCACCGAAGGCTATCTCCGGTACCTCCCGCCTTCGATTGCGCTGCCCATGGAGTCGCTCCCCGAGCCCGCCGCGCGCCGCGTCGCGTTGCTCGAGACCTTGGTCCAGATCGGCCACCCGAGCGCCCTGCAGCGCGTGTGCACGGCCCTGCGAAGCGCCGAGTTCGAGACCGCGGTGTACCTGCTCAGCAGCATCTGGGCCGGTGCGGACGAAGAAACCCGAGCGGCGCTTTGGGATGCGGCCAGTGAGCTTCACGGCGACCGCCGGGAGGCCATCGAAGCGGCCCTGTCCCGCGCGCGGCGACTCGAAGAAGCCACGGCCATCCGCTGCGGACTGCGAGACCCCGAGCACCGTCTGTGCGCGACGGCGCTGGGGTATGCCGAGGCACGCAGCCATGTCTTGAGTTTGCTGGCGGACACCGAACCGGACGCGTGCGCGCTTCTGCATGCCTTCATCAACGAGGCCGGCCTGTTCGAGCCCGGCGAGGAAGCCAGCGCGGCGATTGCCCACGGGTTGGTCGAGCAGCGCGATGATGCCGCGATCCTCAGCGTGCTGACGCAGCGGTATGGAGTCGAAGAGACCGCCGCCCAAACAGACGCCGTCTTGCGCTACGCACAAGAGTCGATCTTTTCGGTGCTGCGCCGCTGAGGCCGACTCGGCCTGGTGCACCGACGACGATGGGCCGACAATGCGCGGGTGAGCACGACATGCGACCTGTGCGGCTGCGAATCCCAACGCGGGTCGCGAAACTTCGGCCTCGAGTTCTGTGAAGTCTGTGAAACGGGCCAGCTCAGCGGGCGTCTGCAGGGCTGGGGCGCCACGTGCGAGATGGAGGAGTTCATTCGAAACGACGACCCCGAGCCCTTCCTTCGCGTCGTCGCGTCGGTGACCGGCGCCCAGCCGCTCATGGCGACGTTCGAGCGCCGGACCGCAAAACACACCCTCAAGCGGCTGTTCTCATCCAAGATCAAGTCCGGCGACGCCTTGTTCGACCAATCGGTGATCATCACCGGGAACCGGACCCGCGCAGTCTTGGAGAGGCTCGTTCGGGATGACGGTTTTCAGTCTGCGATCATGTCACTCACCGCGCACGGCGATGTGGTCGACGTCAACAGCTCTCAACTGACCGTAGTCGCGCAGTTGACCGACTTCGACCTCCGCGCCGAGGTCCCGCTCGCGACGGTCGCGGTGCTGCGTCACCTTGCTCGCCTCGGGTGACGACGCCGGGTACCCTCCGCCGCATGCCCGAGTCCGTCGCGATTCCCGACCTGGTCGCAGGCCCCCATGGCACCGGATCCCTGCGCGTCGACCATCGTACCGGCGGGAGTGCGACGACCCTGGTGCTGCTCGGCGGGATGACCCAAACCCTCGCGAGCTGGTCCGGACAGCTGCGACCGATGAGCACCAAGCGCCCGGTCATGGCCTACGAAGCGCGCGGGCAAGGCGGGTCCGAGCTCTCGGTCGAAGACTGCAGCTTCGCGCAGCACGTTCGTGACTTCGAAGCCCTGTTGGACGCCAAAGGTCTCGAGCAGGTCGACCTCGCCGGATTCTCTTTCGGCGGACGGGTCAGCTTGGCCGTCGCCGCGACCCTCCCCCATCGGATTCGCAGGTTGGTCATCAGCGGCGTTGCGCTGGACCGGGGGGTCCTGGGCAAACTCATCGTCTCGGGGTGGATCGCGACGCTACGCACCGGCGACCTCGAGGCGCTTGCTCGGGTCAGCCTGCCGGACATCTTGGGGCCGGCCTACCTGGAGAAGCACGCCCACCTGGTCGAAGGCATGGTGAAAGCCGCCAGGACCCGTAACCGATACGACGGGGTCAAGGCGCTGTTCGAACAGACGATGAACCTTCCGGCCGACAGCCCGTGGCACCCCCGCGTGCTGGCCCCGAAGCTGCAGGCCCCCGTGCTCACGATCGGCGGCAGCTTGGACCGACTCGCCCCCCCCGCAGAAGTCCGCGCCCTGGCGCAGCTGTGCGGCGGCGAGTTTCTGGAGGTCGCCGATGCGGGACACACCGTCGCGATCGAGGCGCCCCAGACCTGGCGAGAGGCCGTCGAGGCCTTCCTCGATCGGTAGCGTGTGCGCAACGAGTCGCCCCCGCCGGCTGGGTCGGGTAGGCTCCCCCCGTGGCGGGCAGTAGCTTCGGCAAGCGCTTCGTGGTCACCACGTTCGGCGAGTCCCACGGGGGAGCGGTCGGCGTGGTGGTCGACGGATGCCCGGCCGGCCACCCCTTCCCCCACATTGCGATCACCGCCCAACTGCAGCGTCGTCGTCCCGGCCAGAGCCGGTTGACGTCCAGCCGCACAGAGGCCGACGCCTTCGAGGTGCTCTCCGGGGTGGACCCCACCACCGGCAAGACCCTCGGTACCTCGCTCGCCCTGGCGATCCGCAACAAGGACACCAAGAGTCACCACTACGACGAGCTGGCCAGCCTGTACCGCCCCTCACACGCCGACTACACCTACGATGCGAAGTACGGCGTGCGATTCGTGGCCGGAGGCGGTCGAGCCTCGGCCCGCGAGACCGTGGGACGCGTCGCGGCCGGCGCGCTCGCCGAGGACCTGCTCGCCACCGTGGGCGTCTCGATCGTGGCGTGGGTCGACTCCGTCGCCGACGTCCAAGCGGGACCCGTCGATCCACAGTCCGTCCAGCGAATCGCCGTCGACGCCCACCCGACCCGTTGCCCCAACCCCGACGCTGCAGCCCAAATGGAGGCCTGCATCGAGGCGGCCCGCAGCGATGGAGACACCGTCGGCGGGGTGATCCGCTGCGTTGCGCGAGGCGTGCCGGTGGGGCTTGGAGAGCCGGTCTTCGACAAGCTCACCGCCGAGTTGGCACACGCCATGATGAGCCTCCCGGCCAGCCGCGGGTTCGAGATCGGGGAGGGCTTTGCCTCCACCCGAATGCGCGGCACCGCCCACAACGACCCCTTCGAACCGGACCCCGGGAGGACCCACGGCGGCGACGGGATTCGCACCCGCACAAACCACTCCGGCGGCATTCAGGGCGGCATTTCCAACGGCGAAACGATCAACTTCGCCGTGGCGTTCAAGCCGGTAGCCACCGTGTTCGTGCCCCAAGATACCGTCGACCAGTCGGGCGCGGCCGCCACCTACAAGGCGCGGGGTCGCCACGACCCGTGCGTGCTTCCACGCGCCGTCCCGATGGTCGAAGCCATGGCCGCGCTCACGTTGTGTGATCACTGGCTGCGGCACCGCACGTCGCGGATCGAGGACCTTCAGCGATGAAAGCGCTCAAGGCCATCAACGGCGGCAGAGCGGGGCACGGGGGCGACGAATCTCGGGTCCTCGCACCCGGCGCGCCGCGATCGCCGGGACCGTGTCCCAACGATCTCGCCCAGCATCTCGAGCACGGGGAGGTGCTCGCATGGTGGGGCGAAAAGTTGAGCGTGCAGTTTGGGCTTGCCGCGATCACCCTGGGCGCAGCCGCGGTCGCCCTGCTGCTGGTCACCGGATTCGCGCCCACGTTTTGGGCCCAGCCCTTCTCGGACCTGTGGCCTCCCGTTGTCGTGCTGCTGTCTCCCACGCTGCTGGTCTTGGCCCGAGAGACCGCCTCCCGCACCGCGCTGCTCGTCACAAACACGGCGGTGCTCGAAGTCCCTCGTCGCGGCGCTCCCAAGAGACTCGCGCTGCAGGCCATCTCCGCGGTCCAGCGCGACTGGGTTCGCGGCGGCCTTCGTGTCGATGGACCCAACACGACGCTTCATGTGCCGACGTCCTTGATGGAGGAGTCGGGCAAAGCCGTCCGCTCGCGTCTCAAAGGACGCGTCCGAGCTCCGCAGGGTGTCCCGGATCCGCTACGCTGGCTGTCGTGAGCCCCTCACGCGCGCTCTTGTCGTCAGCCCGCCGGGTGGTCGTCAAGCTCGGCACCGGTGTCGTCACCCACGGTGGCGACGGGGTCGCGCTCGGCCGACTGCACGCCATCGTCGAGGACCTCGCCAGCCTGCGCGCTCGTGGTGTGGAGGTTCTGCTGGTCAGCAGCGGCTCGGTGTCGATGGGCGCGCAGTCGCTGGGACTTCAGGAACGTCCGCAGTCCCTCGGTGTACGCCAGGCATGTGCGGCGGTCGGCCAAGGTCAGCTCCTGTCGCTGTACAGCCAGGCCTTCGGCCAGCTGGGCATCACCGTGGCGCAGGTTCTCCTCACCCAAGACGACCTTGGCGATCGGGACCGAGCCCTGTGCCTTCGGACCACCCTGCTGCGCCTGCTCGAGCTCGGCGCGGTCCCGGTGCTCAACGAGAACGACAGCGTGTCGGTCCGAGAGTTGATCGAGCACCGCGCAGAGGCATTCGAGGGGTTCGGAGACAACGACGGACTCTCGGCGCTGTTGGCCGTCGCAGTCGATGCGGACGCCTTGGTGCTGGTCACCGACGTCGACGGCCTGCACACCACCAACCCAGCCACGGACCCCAACGCCCGACGCATCGACTCGCTGGAGCACATCGACGACGCGACCCGGCAGCGGGCCCGTGGAACCTCCGCGACCGGGACCGGCGGCATGGCCAGCAAGCTCGATGCGGCCGCGGTCGCAAGTGAGGCCGGTATTCCGACCCTCATTGTCGATGGGAAGACGCCCGCCGTCACGTCCCGCGGCCTCGCGGGGGACGCGGTGGGTACGGTGGTCTGGCCTCGAGACCGCAAGTCCGCCCGAAGGCGACACATCGCCGCGGGCGCCCCCCACCGCGGGGCCCTCATCGCCAACGCTGGCGCGCTCGAAGCTCTGCGCTCGCAGAAGGCCTCCCTGCTCCCGGTAGGGGTGATCGAAGTTCAGGGCCGCTTTTCCCGCGGCGACGTCGTCGAGATTCGGGACGCGTCCGGTCGTGTGCACGGCCGCGGACTCGCGAACTACGACGCCGACGCTTGCCGAGCGATGGCGGGGCGGCACAGTGCCGAGCTCGCCAGCATCCTCGGCTATCGGGGCTACGACGCCGTCATCACGCGAGACAATCTCG
>CAYGTG010000019.1:0-21335 GCA_964352485.1 uncultured Nannocystaceae bacterium
TGCGCCGCTTCACCGCAGCTCGCCCAGCCGGGCCGTGGCACTACGCGAGGAGCAGCGCTTGTTGATCGGCGCGCTGCGCCGGTTGCCCTCCGACCTGCAGTTGACGCTCGAGCTGCACTACTGGGAAGACCTCACCACCCAGGAGGTCGCCGAGGTGCTGGGCATCGCGCAGGGGACGGTCAAATGGCGCCTCGCCAAGGCCCGCAAGCGCCTGCGGACCGAGCTTGCCACCATCGCGACCGCCGACGCGGTGGAGTCGACCGTGCGTGAGCTCGACCGCTGGGCCCGTTCGATTCGAAAGCTCGTCGCCGAAGAGATCACCCCACAGGGGTGAAGTCGTCGCAAGCGTCGGCGATGAGATCCACCGCGTTCTGAAAGAACGGCACGTAGTCGTTGGCGCAGACGCTCCCGATCAAGCCGCGGTCGCCGAATGCCGAGACCAGGCTGCGCATGCGCGCCGCATCATGAGCACCCGTACCCTCGGGGTCGAAGGGCAAGCAGGGGCTGCCGGGCTGGCCATAGTCACCCACGAGCCCCAGCATCACGACCGCGTCCGGGTTGTTCCCCTTGAGCGCCATGATCTGGTCATGCCAATCCTGGGGCTCACCGGGGGAACTCTGGTCTTCCTCGTCGGTGATCAGGGTGACGACCAAGACGGCATCGTCGCGCAGGAATCCCGCGTTGCACCCCTGGGCTTCGTCGGGCTGCAACGCCGAGACGATCGCAGCCGCCTGGGTCTCGTCGTAGTGTCCGTAGGTTCCAACCCTGGCGACGCACTGGAAAGATTCGAGCAAGTTGGGATCGCTGCCGTCGAGCCATCGGCGGTCCTGCGGCATCGGGCACGTGGACCAGTTCTCGTCGTCGTCCTTGCCCGCGCCCAGCGTGAAATCGCAATCGCCGGAGTGATCTCCGCAGGGGTTGTTGTTGCACCAATTGCCCATCTGGTCGGCGCTGCAGGTCGGCCCGCAGCACGAGTCGTCGTCGCAGAACTCGTTGTCACCGACCGGGGTGTACTGCGGCACCGAGTCCACGTCGGTCACGAGGATGTGATAATCCTGCGCGGCCACGGTGCTGCGAATGGAGTCGATGAATCCCGGAAAGCTCGCGAGCAGCTGGGTTTGTTCGGCGTCCATCGAGGGCGACGCGTCGATGACGAACAAGAAGTCCACCTTCGTGCAGCCCTGATCGCCGCCGCCCTCGTCGCCGGCTTGGCCATCGGTTTCGGGCGCGCTGACGTCCAGCTTGGGGCCGCCACCCGTTTCGCCCGGCTCATCGGGCGCGTCCCCGGTCGAGCCGGCTCCGCTGCTCGAGTCGGTTGCGCTCGTGACAAGTCCGGCGCCAAAGGGGTTGTCGTCGTTCTCGGGGGTCGAGCAGGCCGTGGCGGTGAAAGCGGCAGCAGCAAGAAGAGGGGAAAGGCTCGTGAGGTCCATGGCTCCAGATGGGGAATCGTGCCGGAGCCCGGATCGGTTGGCCCAAGTTGGCGGCTATTTGGGTACGCAGGGCTACTTCGAAGTCACGGGCCGACCCACGGACTGCGACGCCGACGGAGACTTGGGCAAGAACTCGACCGGAGATTCGGCAACCAGCGATGGCAGCGGCACGACCGGCGAGTCGTCCAGCACCGGTGCCACAACGCAAGACCCGAGCGGGCCTGCATCCGGGAGCGCAACGAGCGGGGCAACGACCGACCCAGAGCCGACGACCACCACGGCGGCAACAGAAACTGGGGACCCGACGGACTCGGGGTCCAGCACAACCTCGGGTGGCGACCCCGACTCGAGCGGCGGCGCGCTTCCGTACCCCGAGTGTCTCGAGCCGCTCCTGATGCCCACGCTCGACGGACTCGGCCCAGCCTGCGTGGAATTTTTGGTCATCGAGTACACATTCCAAGGCCAACCGGTGTTCGTGTTCGACTCTTCGCAGTGCGGGTTCTTCGACCAGTTCTTCCCCGTGTTCACGGAGGACTGCGCGCTCCTGTGCAACCTGTACGGGTTGGCCGGCATCACCGAGTGCAACGGCGAGGAGTTCTACGACAACGCCGTCGAAGTCGACTCGTGGCCCTACCCGGGCTGAACGGCAGTACAGACACAGATGCGCGGAACCCAACGAGCCCGAAAAACGTGACCTGTTGCGCGTGATTTAAGCGAAACAAGCTGCGTCGCTCGCCAAATCAACATGTGCACGGGCCAGGCCGATCTCGCATAATCGCGACGAGTGGGGGACCCAAAGGGACAGGGCGGAGCCGTCGTCGGGATCGACCTGGGTACGACGAACTCCGTGGTTGCGACGGTCCGCAACAACGCCGTCGAGGTGATCCGTGATCGCAACGGCACCGGCCTGGTCCCCTCTGCGGTCGCCTTCGTGCCCAACGGCGAGACGCTGGTGGGTCGGCGAGCCCGGGAGCGCGCGTTGCTCGACCCCCAAAACACGATCTTGTCCGCCAAGCGAATCATCGGACGGCCCTGCTCAGCCCCCGAGACCCAGCGCATCATCGGACAGCTGCCATACGTGGTGTCCCCGGGCGAGAACGACGGCCCCATCATCCACACGCGCGCCGGGGAGAAGTCCGTGATCGAGATCTCGACCCGGATCTTGAGTCACCTGCGTGCCGGCGCCGAGCAGCGACTTGGGCAACCCATTGCTGGCTGCGTGGTGACGGTCCCGGCGAACTTCTCGGACGGACAGCGCGAGGCCACGCGTCGCGCCGCGGTGGGGGCGGGAATGTCGGTCCTGCGGATCTTGAACGAACCCACCGCCGCCGCCGTTGCGCTCGGGCTGGGCGGCGATGGCTACCGTCGCGTCGGCGTGTTCGACCTCGGCGGGGGAACCTTCGACTTCACCGTGCTCGCCGTCCACGACGGCCTGTTCGAGGTGCTTGCGACCGGGGGCGAGCCCTACCTGGGTGGGGACGACTTTGATGCGCTGCTTGCCGACCGATTCGCCCATTCCTTCCTACGCCAGCATCGTGTCGATCTCAACGCCGACCCCAGCGCGCGAGCGCGGCTGCTCGCCGCCGCCCAGAGAGCCAAGATCACGCTCTCGGAGCAGGGGATGTTGGACGGGGTCATCCATGACATCGCCCACGGCGTGGACGGCCACGAGCTTGCTCTGGAATTCAGCGTCTCTCGGGCAGACTTTGAGGCTCTGATCGCCCAGCAGATCGATCGCGCGATGGTCACGACCAAGCGCGTGCTGGCGGAAGCCAACCTCGTACCGGCAGACATTCAGGAGATCGCGTTGGTCGGTGGCTCAACCCAGATCCCCCTGGTGCGCCGCCGGGTCACGCGGCTGTTTGGCCGCGAACCAAACACCACCGTCAATCCACTGGAGACCGTCGCGATCGGGGCTGCCCTGCACGCAAATGCCCTTTGGACGGCCGCGCAGGGGCCCCCAACATCCGCCGCCGCCCCACAGGATCCAGGCGTGGGCCTGTTGATGGACGTGACGTCACACGCGCTGGGCGTCGCGACGGTCGGCGACAACGTTCAGATTCTCATCGGGAAGAACACGACGATCCCGTGCGAGGGCAACCACATTTTTTCCACCGTGCGGGATAATCAGCAGCAGGTCACGATCCGCATCTGCCAGGGCGTCGCGCAACGCTTCAGCGAATCGGTGCTGCTGGGTGAGCTGAATCTGACCCACCTACGCCCTGCACCACGCGGCGAAACAAAGGTGGCCGTCGAGTTCATCGTGGATGCGAACGGCATCCTGCAGGTGAGCGCACGCGACCTGTCCACGGGACAACAGACCGGCGCCGTGCTTTCTGTCCGCGGCCTCGAACCTGCAGCACGATGACCGCGTACGCCGACGCTTTTTGGACGCGAGTGATGGCGCTCGCAAAGACTCTCGATGCAATGTCTTACTATCAGTTGCTCGACGTCGAGGTGACCGCGCCGCGCGAAGTCATCGAGCAGGTCTACTATCGGCGCGCCCGCAACATTCACCCCGACAGGCACACCTACGAGACAGACCCAGAACGCAAGCACGCCCTCGTGCGGTTGTACGCCCGCTTTGGCGAGGCGTTTCGGGTGTTGCGTGATCCGGCCCTGCGCTCCGCGTACGAAGCCGAGCTCGCGGCCGGTCGAACCCGGCTCAGTAAGGATGCCGAACAAACCTCGCGCCTGCAGAGTACGACTCCCGACCCTCGCACCCCACACGCCGCGAAACTTCTGGAGACCGCCGACGGGCTCATCGCCGCCGGAAACATCACAGGGGGACTGGCGCAGCTCCAGCTCGCGGCGCAGTTCGAGCCAGACTCCCCTGCGATCAAGCGCGCGATCGAAGCGTGCCAAGACCGAGCCGGGGATTGAGGCCTGCTCGGCGGCGCGTGCTTCGGCGACGCCGCTGCGCGACGATCTAAGGTAGATTCGCAGCATGAACGCCGGGGAGAAAACGGAATCGGAGCCGCACGTGCACGGCCCGGACTGCAACCACGACCACGGTCACCACCACGCACACCAGGAACCGGCGAAGCGGACTGAACGTCCCGGCCGCAACGATCCGTGCTGGTGCGGGAGCTCGGTCAAATACAAGAAGTGCCACCTACAAAGCGACAACGCCTAGCAGCCTGTTGAGAAAGTCGGCGCGGCGGATCGGGAAGGATTTTTCGCTCCTGGGTAGGAGCCGAAACGCCGCTGTACCGGGTGTACTGGAAGTTTTGGCGACACCGCCAGGAGCGAAAAGGGCGAGCGAGACGTCGTGTCGACTTTCTCAACAGGCTGCTAGCAGCCCTGACGAAACCCGCCTGCTAGAGCGAAACTCGCTTCGGCCGCCGAGGGTAGCGACACCGGACGCGGTGCTCTAAGCTCCAGCCATGGGCTCGGCCGACAACACCCTGCCCATGGCCGAAGTGGAGGGATCCGATTCGCTGCGGCCCGGGCAGCTGTTTGGACGGTACCTGGTCGTCGACCGGGTCGGCGCGGGCGGGGTTGGCGAAGTCTACGCGGCGTACGACCCGTCGCTCGATCGCCGCATCGCCCTCAAGGTCATGCGACCGGGCTCGGACGATGAAGAGTCGAGCCGAGGAGCCGCGGGACTGGTCCGAGAGGCCAAAGCCCTGGCGAGCCTCTCCCATCCCAACGTCGTCACGGTGCACGAGGTCGGGCAAGAGGACGAGCGGGTCTACGTCGCGATGGAGCTTGTCGAGGGCCGAGACCTCGAGCAGTGGATCAGCGAAAACCCAGAGCGTCCGTGGCGAAGCACCCTCGAGGTCTTCATCAGCGCAGGTCGGGGCCTCGCGGCCGCCCACGCGCGCGGAATCCTCCACCGAGACTTCAAGCCCGCCAACGTCCTCATCGGGCACGACGACTGGGTGCGAGTCTCCGACTTTGGCCTCGCGACCCTGCTGAGTGGAGACGACAGTCTCGCTGAGGCGAACTCCGTCGAAGACCCGTGCTTTTCGTCCATGGACGCTTCGAGAACCCTCGAGGGAGGGATGGTCGGCACGCCGTACTACATGGCGCCCGAGCAGATCGACGGCAGCGCAACCGTTCGCAGCGATGTCTACGCATTCTGCCTCGCCCTTCACGACGCGCTGTATGGCGAGCGTGCATTCGAGGCAGCGAGCTTGCTGGAGCTGGCGGCGCTCAAGTCCACCCGCGCATCCGGGGACCCGGACAACGCACGCGGGGTGCCTCCGGTGGTGCGCAGCGCGATCGAACGCGGCCTGCG
This sequence comes from uncultured Nannocystaceae bacterium, assembly GCA_964352485.1. Taxonomy (GTDB): domain Bacteria; phylum Myxococcota_A; class Polyangia; order Nannocystales; family Nannocystaceae; genus CAJXVA01. Next base: position 5,674 of record CAYGTG010000019.1, read on the forward strand.
GCCCAACCCTCAAGAGCGCTGGCCCTCGATGGACGCGCTGCTCGAGCCGCTTTCGCAAGCGCTGCAGCCCCCCACCCGCTCGGCCTTGCCGTGGGTCCTTGGACTTGGCGGCATCGCGGCTGGGGCCGCCATCCTGGTCCAAGACACCGCCCGGCCCTGCACAGGCGCCCCTGATGCCCTGGAGCCCACCTGGAATGCAGACCGGCGATCCGCGGTGGCAAGCGGCATCGTCGGCAGCGACTCCCCGATCGCAGCCGAGACCTCAACCCGCGTGGTGCCCAAGCTCGATGCGTTCGCGGAGGCCTGGACGCAGACACACACCCGCGTCTGCGAAGCGACCCAACGCGGCGAGCAGTCCACCGCACTGCTCGACCTGCGCATGACTTGCCTGCAGCGTCAGCTCCTCGAGCTCCGCGCGACTCTCGACGTCCTCGAGCACGCCGACACCCAGGTCGTCCGCCGAGCCGTGCGAGTGACCGGCGCCCTCCCTCAGCCAGCGTGGTGTGAGTCCGAACAGGCGGACGCCGACGCCCAAGAGGACACGCCGGCCCTCGACAGCCCTCGAGCCGAGCTGGCCCACATCAACGCGCTCCTCGCCGCCGGAAAGTACGACGAGGCCCAGACGCGGTCCGCGGCGCTTCTTCAGTCCGCCCGCGAACTCCGTGCACCTCGGTTCCTGGGCCAGGTCCTCTACGCTCACGGAAACGCGCTGTATGAGAGCGGCAAGTTCGAAGACGCGATCGACACCCTCGAGCAAGCAGCGTTCCAAGGCGTCGGCTCGAACGCCCCCCGCGTGGTGCTCCGGGCCGCCAACGTGTTGACCGTCGTCGAGAGTGAAGCGGGGCACCCGGACCGCGGTCTTCGCTGGTCTCGACTCTCCGCGGCTACGATCGAAGCGGCCGGAGATCGCCGCGATGATCGGGCCGTGCACCATGCGAACCGGGCGACGGCGTTCGCGAAACAGGGCGAGTACGCCCCCGCGGAGAAGGAGGCTCGCCAGGCGCTGGAGTTCTCCGACGCGGCCTCGGAGCAACAACGAGTGGCGCTCCTGCAAACGCTCGCCGGCGTCCTGTTCCACCAGGCACGCATCGAAGAAGCCACGGTTCTTCAGGCCCAAGCCGTTGACACACTCGAAACAACGCTAGGGCCGGAGCACCCCTCCGTCGCCATGGCGCTGTACAACCTCGGCACGTTCCACGTCTCCGCGGGCAAGTTCGCGGACGGCGACGAGTTTCTCCTGCGCGCGCTGGCGATCCAAGAACGTAGCCTCGGCTCGGAGCACACAGACTTGGCAGACACCCTCAACAGCCTGGGTGCATCCGCCTACCAGCAGGGGAAGATTCCCGAGGCGTTGACCTCGCTCAAACGGGCACTCGAGATCAAGAGCCAGGAACTCTCCCCGACCCATCCTCAGGTCCTCGACGCTGGGGTCAACGTGGCCCTGTTGGTATCCGCAACCGGCGACCTCGAGCGGAGTGGAGCGATGCTCGAGGGGATCCTCGCCCGGATCGAATCGATCGAGGACCCCCCTGCCTCGACCAAGTCCTCGGCGCTGGTCAACCTGGGAGTCGTGCGCAACAAACAGAATCGGCTCGAAGAGGCCAGCGTTCTGTATGAGCGGGCCATCGAGCTCGAAGAAGCTCGCGGTGGGAACAACGACCCTCAGTTCGCAATCATGCTCATGGGACTGGGCGTGATTCGCAAGAAGCAGGAGCGGTTCGATGAAGCGCTGGCGCTCTACGCAAAGGCGCTCGACATCCAGGAGGCAAAGCTCGAACCAAACCATCCGGGCATCCTCGCGACGCTGACCAACGTCGGACTCGCGCAACTCGCCGGCGGCATGGCCACCGAGGCCAAGACCACAGCGCAGCGGCTGCTTTCGGTCAGCAAGGGGCGCGAGGACTACGTCGGGCGGGCCACGTTCTTGCTGGCGCAGGCGCACCTCGCAGCCGGAGAGCGCGCGAAAGCTCGCAGCATCGGAGGCGAGGCACTGACGCTTCACCGCAAGCTCCCCGCGCTCGCGGAGGACGTGGCTGACGTCGAAGCGTTCGTGAACGGTCTCGACTGACCAAAGTGAGCAATTGCCCACCCGTGGCTTTCGCCGTGGGTCTGGGAGGCGCCCGAGCCCGAAACTCCGCCGAGGCGGTCGAACCATCAGAGGACGGTGCGGCCGGGGTACCCTAAGTGCACATGGCGCTTCGGCAACGGCTCTCCCAACTTTGGTTCCCCGCGATTCTGCTGGCTGCCGCCGCGACGCTTGCCAGCTGTCATGGCGACGACTTCGACAGCCTCGCCTCCGACGAGTGCCGGTTCGAGCCCGAGCGCTGTGACGGCGGTGCCGGAGCCCTGTGCGACAACACCCGCGACTGTGCCGATCCCCTGTTCTGCTGCGATAATGACAACTGCGGCGGCGGCATGTGTACCTCCGAGTGCCGCGATGACCTCGACTGCCCCGGCGGCATGTTGTGCGAGCACGACGTCTGCTTCTACGCCTGCGACAGAAACCGTGATTGCGCCCCGGAGATGAGTTGCGAGCACGGGAACACCGTGTGCGAGTACGACTGAGACCGCTAGGACGCGATTCTAGCCGCCGCTGGGCGTCGCGGGCTGCGAGCACGCTTTTGGACGCGGCTTCTCATCTGGGCTCTAGCGCGAGCGATCGACGCAGCGAGGGCCTTGTGGATGACGTCGCCCTTGCCCTCCGCCACAACCGTCCCGCCGCTGCGCAGGGATACGATCGTGCGACAGATCTTGTCGACGCCCCCACGAGGGCCGTTCACATCATCGAGCCGTACGAGCACGCGGTCGATAGAGCGAGCGAATCTCGAAAGAGTGAATGAAACGTAGTCCTGAAGCTCGGCTTCGATCTTCGGCGCCACAGTCAGGTTGCGGGTACGAACCTCCACGAACATGAAAAAACCATGACACTCGTGGAGAGAAGAGCTGCCACGAGTTTCGTCTTTTTTTCGGCGTCGGCGGGGCGCCAGGAGCCGTGCCTTACGGAGGACGCTTCGGAGTCTGCAATCCCCCTGGCGGCCGACCGCTTCGCTGTGCTACATGTGGGGCATGCTCGCACCGCATCGGTATGCTGCCCTGTCCGCACTCGTCGCGGTTGCGCTGGCCGGGTGTGCAAGCCCTTCGACCGGAACCGGCGGCGAGTCGCAGCCGGGCGGGAAGGCCGACGACGCCGCGTCACCGGATGACGTCGAGCTGCTCGAGTCCTACGACATCGAAGCGCTCAACGAGGCGCTCGACCCTGCGCTGCCCACCGTCGATGTTGCGTTCTATCTGACGGAGGACGGACCGATCCGCTGGTCGAGCATGACCACCGGGATCGAGCGCGCGCGAGAAGTGTACGCCGAGGTTGGGATGCAGCTGCGCGTGGTCTGGGCTGGGAACCTCGAGGTCCCCGACGATTGGCAGACCCTGGAGGCGAGCGTGCTCACCGAGCCCACCGTTGGCCCAGAGCTCAGAGAGTCGGACCTCTACGCCCACATCGAGCTCCAGGCGGCGGAGCTGACCAACCGCACCGAAGACATCTTCGACGCGATGACCTCGGTGCTTCCCGCCGAGGAACTCGACCTCGACCCCGCTCGCGTCGTTCACATCCTCGACCTGCGGACCGTCCCGATCCCGTTTTACGAGTGGGGAGACGACGGGTGGGAACTCAACGCGGTGAGCACTGCCGGCCTGTCATTTCCTCCCTACATCCATCACGACCGCATCCCCAGGCATCTGCGAGGCGTGATCACGATGTCCTCGACCACCGCCCTCGCGCACGAACTTGGCCACAAGCTGATGAACGTGTCGCACGAAGGCGTTGGGGTGTGCCCGCAGTTCGCGACCTACGGAGATGACCTCATGCTCTACGGCCCCGGCACCCGCATCCCCGGTGGCGCGGAGGGTCGTTGGCAGCAGGAGCGACTCCACCTGAGCCCGTTTGCCTATCAGCTGGACGGCAAAGCCAAGCGCCACAACCCGGACTTCGAAGCCGCGGGCGCCTACGATGATCCGATCTACGGCGAGTACATCGTCGATCCCGTGTGCGAGTAGTTCGGCCCCTCAAGCCTCGAGCACCAGGCCGCGTGGGTCGCTGGTGAACGCCGCACTTCGCAGCGTGTCCGCCAGTCCAGACGTACGCGCAGGCTCGCCGTCGATCGTCTCGATACGCAGCAGCTTGCCGCGCTGGCGCTTGGCCACGACCGACAGCGCGCGCGCAGCCATCGTGGCGACCTCTGGATCGTCGGCGGCGGGAAAGCTGACCATGCGCTTGCCGCCTTTGTCGACGAACAGGGCCAGCTCGCCGCCGACGAGCACGACCGAGGCACCCGGAACACGGCGCGGCCCGGTCTTGTGGTCGGGATCTCGATAGGGCCACGGAAGCATCCACCCAAAAGGGTTCGCCGGGTCGGTCGCGGCCAGCACCACCACATCTCGCTCGGCGGTCTCGTTCTTGACCGCCCGGAGCCTGTCGACCGCCCCTGCGGATGCGAACTGCGCTCCGCCGAGGCCTTCGACAAAGTAGCCGCGCCGGATCTTGCCGCTGTCCTCCATGGCTCGAAGCACCTTGTAGACCGCCGAGAATCCCCCGGGCATCGGCTCGAGCCCGGTGACCTCTCGGGTGACCACACCGTGGCGCTCGAGCAGGGTGACGGCACGCGCGTGGGCACGCTGGGTTGCGGTCACATCCGGCGCGAGTAGCTGCTCGACCAGCGACCAGCGGCCACCGAGTCCGCCTCCGCCTGCGACCCCGCCGCGAAGCCCCCGCCCTCGAGTCGGCTTCGCGGGCCGAAGCAGGCTGCGCACCGCAGAGAAGGTGTCGTTGGTGACCAACCCTCCCCAGACGAGATCGCTCAACGCCTCGCGGACCTCCTTCACGCGCGTCCCCGCGGTGCATGCGACCTGCAGCTCGTTGAGGAAACACGCCCCTCGCGCTCGCAGGGCGTCGAGAAGCTGGTGGTGAATCGGGTCCAGGTCGTCTGGGACCTCGGGCGACTCCAGCAACACCGCCGCCCGTTCGCGCCGATAGAACATGACCCGGCCGTCGGTCTTGCCCAGCGCCCCACATCCGACCCAGACCAGCCATCCCATCGCCCCGAGCTCGTCCAGTTTGCGCGGATGAAACCCGGGCACGCGGTCCGGCAGGATGACGGTCTCGAGTTCCTTCCAAGACAACGGTAGGCCTTCGAGCTGACCGAGCGCCTCCTCCAGTCGACCCGGGCCAATGTCAGCCTTGCCGATGCCGTGCCACTGCGGAAGAAAGCGCGTGAGCGCCGTCGCCTCGACCGGCGCGATCTCGCCACGCAGCTTGGCGAGGGTGTGTCGCTTGATCCGGCGCAGCACGTCCGGGTCGCACCACTCTTCGCCAGACTGCTGGGGCCGGAACTCTCCGCGAAGCACCTTGTCGCCCTGCTCGAGGATAGCGAGGGTCTCGACCGCGCGGTCCAGCGGCACGCCGTACCGAGACGCCAACGCCGATGCGACGAACGGCGCATGGGTCCTGGCGTAGCGCTGCACCAGCGTCAGCCAGGCGTCGGGGACGGTCTGCAAGAACACCCTGGGCACTCCGCCCGGAATGTTGCTCCCGACTGCGTCTCGGTAGAGAGAGGCGTCTTCGACCGCGACATAGCGCTCCTCTCCGGCCACCCGAATCGGCACGGCTCGGCGCGCCTTGACCAGCTGCTCGAGCCACGGTTCGCAGTCTTCGGTGGTGCGCAGCTGAGCCTCTTCGAGGGAGAGATCACCCACCCGGCGCAACACATCGTGCAGGGCATCGAAATGACGCGCCCGGTAGTCGGGCTCGATCGACTGGAGCTCGGCCTCGATCTGCTCGATGACCGCCGCATCGAGCAGCTCGCGCAGCTCCTCCTGTCCCAAGAGCTCGCGAAGAAGCTTGCGGTCGAGGGAGAGGGCTTGTGCCTTGCGCTCGGCGAGCGGTGAATCGCCCTCGTAGAGGTAGGCTGCGACGTAGGCGAAGACCAGGCTTCGCGCGAAGGGAGATGCGCTGGGCGTCTCGACGACGTCGACCTTGATGTCCTGCCGCCGAATCGCGCGGAGCGTTTCGATGAGCTCCGGCAGGTCGAACACGTCCTTGAGACACGCTCGGTAGGTCTCGATGATGATGGGGAACGATGGATACTCGCGCGCCACGGCGAGCAGCTGCTGCGACTTGAGTCGCTGCTGCCACAACGGCGTGCGGGCGCCGGCCTTCATGCGCGGCAGCAGAAGCGCCCGTCCAGCGTTCTCACGGAACTGGCCGGCAAAGAGCGCGGAGTGTGCGAGCTGCTCGACGACCTGCTCTTCGACTTCGTCGGGGTCGGGCAGCAGGACGTCGACCTCGGGGACTTCGTCGACCTCCACCAGCCGCAGCACGATCCCGTCGTCGCTCCACATCGCCTGGACCTCGAACCCGTAGTGCGCCTCGAGCCGGGCCTGAATGGCGAGCGCCCAGGGAGCATGTACCCGAGAGCCGAGGGGCGTTAGGATGCAGATCCGCCAATCGCCGAGCTCGTCGCGGAAGCGCTCGACGGTGATGCGCTTGTCGGTGGGGAGCGTGCCGGTCGCCTCGCGCTGCTCGTGCACGTAGGCGACGAGGTTCTGGGCCGCGTAGGCATCGAGCGCGTAGTCCTGCTGAAGCCAAGCCTGCGCATCCTCGGCGGACTTGCGGGCGACCGTGTGGGCAAAGGCTCCCATCGCTCGGCCCAGCGCCGCCGGTCGTCCTGGACCATCCCCCCGCCAAAACGGAAGACGTCCGCTCTCGCCCGGCGCCGGGGAGACCATCACCCGGTCGCGCGTGATCTGATCGATGCGCCACGTCGTGGCACCGAGCATGATGTTCTGCCCCGCTGCCGACTCGTGCACCATCTCTTCGTCGAGCTCGCCGAGCCGAGGGCCTCCGTCGCCCAAGTGCACGCTGTAGGTTCCACGGTCGGGAATCGTGCCGGCGTTGAACGTCGCGACCTGCTTGCTCCCGCGCCGCGCCGACAGCACGTCGGCGTCGCGATCCCACGTGATGCGCGGCCGTAGGTCCGCGAACGCATGGGAGGGATAGCGACCCGCCAACATGTCGAGCACTCCGGTGAATGCGTCGATCGGCAGCTCGGAGAAGGTGGCCGAGCGCTTGACGATCCGCTGCACCTCGGCCAGAGGTTGATCCTCGACGACGCACATCGCGACGAGTTGTTGCGCGAGGACGTCGAGCGGGTTGCGGAGGAACGCGATGGGCTCGATGTCCCCACCGCGCATGCGCTCTGACAGCACGACGCACTCCAGCAGGTCGCCGCGGTGCTTCGGAAAGATGCGCCCTTTGGAGACCTCACCCACCGAGTGACCAGCCCGGCCGACCCGCTGCAATCCTCGACTGACCGCGCCCGGCGACTCGACGAGTACAACCAGATCGACCGCGCCCATGTCGATCCCCAACTCGAGAGAGCTCGTGGCGACGATGCACCGGATCGCGCCCGTCTTGAGCATCTCCTCGGTTTGCTCGCGCTGCTCTCGGGAGACCGAGCCGTGGTGGGCGCGCGCAAGGTCGGGCTTCTTCGACTGATCGAGCAGGCGCTGACACAGCCGCTCGCACAGGCCACGAGAGTTGACGAAGATGATCGTGGTCTGATGCTGCTCGATGAGATCGAGTAAACGCGGATAGATCGCCGGCCAGATCGAGTTGTCGAGCGGCTCGAACATCGCCGGCTGGGTGACCGTCAGCGCCTCCTGCTCCTCCTCCTCGGCCGGTCCCAATTCCTCGCCGTCCTCTTCGCGGAGCACCCGCTCGATGCCCTCACTGGGCCGCGTCATATCCGGCACCGGGACCGTGATGCTGAGATCGATTCTGGGCGGCGCGCTGGTGTCGACGATCGTCACGGGACGATCGCCACCGAGGAATCTCGCCACCTCCTCGAGCGGAGTCGCCGTGGCCGAGAGCCCGATTCGCTGGGGGTCACGAATGCAGCGCGCCGCGAGGCGCTCCAGCGACAGCGCAAGGTGGGCGCCGCGCTTGGTCGGACACAGCGCGTGCACTTCGTCGATGATCACCGTCTCGACGGTCTGGAGGTTGGCCCCGGCCTGGCTGAGAAGCAGCAGGTATAGCGACTCGGGCGTGGTGACGAGGATGTCGGGAGGGTGACGAAGCTGCTGCGCACGCTCGCGCTGGGGCGTGTCGCCCGTACGAACACCCACCGTCGGCATGCGGACCTTGGTCCGCACCCGCTGCGCCGCCGCATCGATGCCGACCATCGGCGCGCGAAGGTTCCGCTCGACGTCGTAGACGAGCGCCTTGAGCGGGCTGATGTAGAGCGTCTTGACCCCCTTGATCTCCGCATCTTTGGTGCTAGCCCGACTGCAGCGATCGATCGCCCACAGAAACGCGGCCAAGGTCTTGCCGCTGCCGGTCGGCGCAATGAGCAGGCTGTGCTCGCCGTTGGCGATGCGCGGCCACCCCTGCGCCTGCACATCCGTGGGCGCCTCGAAGGACGCATCGAACCAGGCGCGCGTCGCGGGGCCGAAGAGCTCCACGGGGCCAGTGTGACGGGTCGAGTCCACGGACGCCAGGGGCCTCCTGACAGGAGATGTCAGCAGCCGTTTCGAGGCCGTTCGGCCCTCACCCTGCTAGCAGCCTAGAGTGCGGCTGCGGCTTCGGCGAGCTCCGTGGCCGAGCGCGCCACGTTCCAGATCCGCACGCCGCCCAGCAGTCCGTCCATGGGCTCGTTGAACGCCGGACTGGTGTCGACCAGGCTCATCGGCTCATCGTTATCCACCGGCAGCGAACCGTTGCTGGCCGCGTTGGTGGCCAGAGTCCCATTGATCCACAGGCTCAGGTCAGACCCGGCGTGCACGCAGGCGACGTGAAACCACTCGCCGGTGGGGACTGGTGCGAAGAACAACTGGGTTCCCCCCGCATCGCACCGGAGGCCTTGGCGCTGATAGACCATGAGCGAGTACTGTCCTTCGTTGTCGAGGATACCGACGCGTCCCGAAGCCGGAAGCGAGTCCAGCCAGACCCACGCTTCGAAGGTGAGGTCCCCAGGCACATCGAGCGTCGCCGAGTCTGGAATGGACACCTGCAAACCCGCGGAACCCCGAGCCGCGACGCCGAACGGACCTGCCTCGAGAACGAGCCCGACCGTGGTGCCGTCGTTGGCGTGCATGGACCCGTCCGAGAGCGTCCCCGAATCGGCGTTCGCGAAGTCGTAGCAGCCTCGCAACGTCGCATCGGTATCATCGCAGAGTTCAAACGACAGCCCGCCCGTCGAAGAGGATTCCTCAGTCTCCGACCCGGCGGTCGCACCGGTGTCCTCGGCCGAGGTCGTGCTGGTGTCCTCCGTCGTCGATTGATCGGTCGTGCTCGGGTCCGTCGGGCCTGTTGAGCTACTGGGATCGGTCGGCGCGCTCGGATCGGTCGGCGCGCTCGGGTCCGTCGGCGCGCTCGGGTCCGTCGGCGCGCTCGGGTCCGTCGGCGCGCTCGTTCCTCCCGTGGATTCCGTTGCACCCGTGGTCTGCGTCTCGCCGATCGTCATCCCCATCCCCGGGGCTTCATCTCCAGTCTCGAACGAACACCCCAGTCCAACCAACGACAGGACCACTGCCAACCGCATCACGTCGCGAGTGTCTCCCGCGCAACCGCGACGCACAACAACTCGATGCTTGTGCGCCTCCAACCGACACTACCGGAAGAACCCCAGCCACGACACGGTCGGCTTCGGAGCCGGGTTCGGCTTTCGAGCCCGAGGTGGTTCGCCCACCGCCGACTCTGCCAGCTGCCACAAAGTTTGCGCGCCGCCGAGGACCGACGAGGTGAGCGGCACCCGCTTCTCGAGGTCGGGCACGCCCGGGAAGGTGTTCGCCATCTGGCGGTGAAGCGACACGAGGCCGTCGAAGGCCGCGTCAAACCGGACGCCGGGCTCGCCTCGGATCCAAGCGGTGCTCAGGTTCCGGCTGGCCTGCATCGAGGCGGGCTCTCCAATGGCCAGGTCGAGGATCGCGAGCCCAAGCGCCGGAGCCTTGGGCGCCCCGTGACGCCAAAGCTCGAACTTCTGGAGCTGAATCTCCGACTCACTCTCGAACGTCATGCCCCAAGAGGACACATCTTGCATCGGCGAGAGCAGCGCCATGGCCAGACTCTCTTGTCCAGGCAGACGGAGGGAGACGTTCTTCCAGCGACTGTCGACAAACGTGACCGAGCGCGACCACTGCACCGCGCCGGCGGCGTTGAAAAACTCGAATCGAACGGTCACAGGGTGCGAGGGCGAAGCATTCCTCGCACTCAGACGCACCTTGGCCTTGGTGGCCCGGCCAAACGTCCCGGGCAACGCTCCGGTGCGCGCTCGGACGCGGCTGCCAGATTTGGTCTGAAACGACACGCCACGGCGAGTCTTGCTGACGAATCTCTCGACATCGACATCGGGCGACGCCCTCCAGTTCTTGGCGCGTTCGCCGACCTCGAGCGCGGACTCCTGAAAAAGGAGCGTCCGCTGCTGCATGGTCTCAGAAGCTGCGTTGAGAGCAGCTTCTCGAGACGATGACGCGAGCGACTCGGCCGCGTTGCACCCCGCAAGATGGACGAGTGCACCCGCGAACAGAGCCGCCCCAAAACCTGGGAACCAGCTCGATCGCATACCGATGATTTAACTGTGATGCACCTGTCATGGTTTCGCCATGGGTTGGGAACGAAACAGGCCGTTCGACCCCGCGAAACTTCGCCGCGGCGCGCGGTCATGCGCGCTCAACGGTCCATCCTGACATTTGTGCCGTGCCGTCTTGGGTCCAGACCCGTCGTTCTCGATCCAGTCACGACAACGGTGTCGCGGTCTTCGAGTTCGACCTCCCCAACGCAAACGCAACGTATTCACAGCGAGGATCTCGTAACGGAAGCGGGCTTCGACGCGTTGCGCAGATACCACCATGGCCCACAACCATACTGGCGGAACTCCCGGCTCCCCCCCACGTGAAACCGTAGAGGACACCATGTGGGCCGAACCGAATGATGACGTGATCCCGCACCTCGACTGTCCGCTTTGCCACAACTCGGAGCGGCGCTTCATCGTCGGAACCTGGGAAGATCCGATTGGCGTGGCGCGTTGTACTGCGTGCGGTCTCGTTCACACGACGGGGCGTCATGCCACACAACCCGCCGCACCGTCCCTCCCCCTCGATGGCGCAGCACGGCGGCAGCATCGCCAGGCCTTCGACCTCTATGACCGGCTGCTTCGCGGCCGCCTTCGAACCCCACCCCAGGGCGCAACGGCGCTCGATATCGGGTGCAACGACGGCGGGTGGCTGGATCTACTGCGCCTGTGGGGTTACCAGACCGAAGGCACAGACACGGAGCCAACGTCGGTGGCAGCCGCTCATCGCGTCTACGATGTGGACAGCACAGATGGAGGTGCTGACCTTGGGCGGCGATACGACGTCGTCTCGCTCATCGATCAGCTCGACCTCGTCGAGCGGCCCGCGGCCGCCCTGCACTTCGCCGCTCGTCACCTCGCGCCCGGAGGCGTGGTGATCATCGAGGTGCCCAACTGGAACCACAAACGCGCGCGCTCCGTGCTCCCCGACGGAATTGAGCTGGGACGGCACGTGGCCTTCTACGACCGGGATTCTCTGCGAGACGCTGTGGTCGGGGTCGGGCTCGAGCCACTCGCGATCTGGAGCGCACCGGGCGTCCTCGACCGAGCCATCGCCACAACCCGCGCACAAAAGGCCCGCCGGGGTGCCTCGAGCTTTCTACGTCGCACGCTTTCGCTTGCCGAGCGCGCCCTCTCCCACGCCAGCGATGCGTCGGATCAAGGCGCCAAGCTCGTCATGATCGCGCACCGGCCGATGGACGACGCGCACTAGTACCTCACGCCCAAAGTCCGTGCCGGGTTTCTGCGCGACCCCCCTTCGGGGTGTGGGGTCGCTCCGAACCCCTCGGTCACCGAGGTCTGCGTTCGGTACCTTCTATCTCTCCCGCTGCGCATCCCTTCGGGACGCTTCGCTCTCTTGCTGCGAATCCCTCTGCCGAAACCCGGAACGGACTTAAGATCTGCGGTACTAGCAACTCACGTCGCAACCGAGTTCAGTCGTCGTCGAAACCGTCGTCGTCATCGTCGTGGGCGCCGCAGTCGTTGAACACCAGCTCGCCAATGAGCTGCCGTCCGTGCTGGTCGTCACACTCCAAGGTCAGGTCGCCCTTCATCGTGCCCCGCCCGTTGACCGCGCGACGCTGCAGGTGGCCCTCGAAGACATCACAGGCCCCCAGCTCCACCTCGAACGCAACGCGGCCAGGGGAGTAGACGATGGCGTGCGGAACGTCGTCGCGCTTGAACACGTCGACGACACGGCCTTTGTCGTCGCGGAACTGCACGCCCCAGTACCCATGCTCGCCGCCATCGAAGCACTCGTCGGGGGTGAAGTTGAACGCTTCGCCCGATGCGCTGCGCACTTCGAGGTTTCCGCTGACAGGTTCACTGCAGGCGCCGCAGAGCAGCAACATCATCCACCATCGACTGGGCCGCATGCGATTAGTGTAGGGGCCGCAGCCCGGCGACGGTAGAGGGGTTCGCCCCTGTGGTGCCCGGCAGGTGTGACAGCGAGCACAACATCAATCGCATCCCACCGGGTCGCTCTGCGTGGCCGCCAGGTGTCGCCCGGAGAATCGATAGGTCTCGGTGATGCTGTGCTGCTGACCACTTTCGGTCTGAAACTCGTAGGCGGTCGTCAGTGTCTGCGTCGCCTCGTCATAGGTCGTCGACGGGTCGAGCAGCGTCAACATGTGGGGATCGCCAGGGGTGATTTCGAACACCGCAACGCTCGTGTCGAGGGCCCGCGGAAAGACGCCGAGGTCCAGCGAAAACCGTTCCCACATGTTTGACTCCGAGAACACGGGGCTGCCCTCGGTGTCCAAGACGACCGAGAGGTTGGCGAGATCATAGGAACGAGGGGGGAGGCCTTGGTCAGCGAAGGACTGATAGTCCGCGAGAATCACCGCCCCTACATCTGCAGGCGCAACGGTCCCCTCAGGGAACTGGACTTCATCCTCGGTCACAAACACCACGGCTCCGCACGGGAACAGTCCGATGGGGTCTCCCAACAGCTCACCCTCCACCTGCTCGTCATAGGGCGGGTCGATCACGGCCTCGACGGTGACCTCGAAGACCGGGGGCCCGACCGCAGGGTCGCCTGCGAGTGGTTCGAGCTCGGCCATGCCCTCATTCTCGACGACCTCCTGTGGGTCTCCGACGCAGCCGAGCACGGTGCAGGAGGCGGCAAGGAGGCCACAGCGGAAAGATGCGTGGTCCATGGTAGTTCAGTCTCCACTCGAGCGAGGTTTCATGAACTCGCCGTCGATTCTGTTGCAGAGCGTCGCCTGGTTGACCCCGGTCGCGTCCGCGGCTTCACGAGCGCTCAGACCCTCCAGTTCGCAAAGCACAAACGCCTCGCGCTTGGGAGGATCGAGCGCGTCGACGAAGGCATCGAGAACCGCCTGCGCCTCGCGGGTCCGCACCCAATCCTCCAGCGAGACCACCTCGGGCGGCAGCGTGGCGAGGGCATCGACGCGCCGGTCGTGCCGCTCGCGGGTCCGCCGGTGCCGCCACGCGATGCGCCGCGAGATCCCCGCCAGCCACGCGCGCATCGACGCCTTGTCTTCAACCGTCTGCAGCCGGCGGTACGCGGTCAAGAACACATCCTGGCGCGCGTCGTCCACGCTGGCCGGTGCAAGACCCCACCGCCCCAGGCAGCGGCCCACGAATGCGTGGTGCTCCAGATACAGCGCCTCGAACTGTCCCCGCTCGGGCTCGGGCAGGACCCGGGATGTGGCGCGACGAACCATGCCTCCTGGGTAGTCTCCACCATCGCGGAGATTCATGAACCCCAGCGAAACTCGACAAACCCCAGCGCTTGAACCGCAACGGGAGCCGCCGTATGGAACACAGGGCGGTCCTCGCCGCTGAAGGAGGGGCGGAGCAGGGCCACGAACGCGTCCATCGACGAACCCACGCCAACTCTGGGATGGGGCAGCCAGACAAAAGTCGGCGCCAGTACGGCGGCCGCCCAACCGCTCCTCGCGATGCGGTTGCGAGCGCCCCCAAATCCCTCCGCACGCACGAGGCCTCCTGAGACCCCACCGCACAGCGAAAAGGCCACTGCTCGCCGCCGGGGCACGTAGCACCCGCGCGCGGTGCCGGACCACATCGTGAACTTGGCCCCCACATCCGACTCTGTCGGGAACGTTCCGCGGGTTTCAAAAGTGCGGTCTGCCCCACCCTCGACCCGCCAGCGCGGTCCCAGCAGGCCCAGGCGAAGTCCCGCGCTGCCCGAAACCCCCGGCACCACTCCGCCACCCACGCCCCCATGGAGGCGAACGGCGCCAGCCAGAGAGTAACCAGGACGTCTGGGGTCGGGCTGCACCGCTGAAGGCGGCTTGGGCCCGGCCATCGGGATCGGGTCCGGTGTGGCCACCGCTTCGACGCTCGATGGGGGCGGAGCCTTCGGGACCACCGCGTCCGCCTCGTCGATGAGCGCCACTGTGCGCAGGACCTCGACCGAGCGCTCCGGCTCCACCGCGATACCGGCCACCACCGCCGTGGCTTCGACAAGCACCTCGCAGTCGTCGGACTCGAGCTCGCGGTGCACGATCTCATCAGCCACCGCAACTTCGAGGGTGAGCCGGTACGCACCGTCCGAATCCGACACCACCGCGATCACGATCGAAGCTCGCACCGGGTCCTCGCGCTCGTAAAAACGCTCCGCGATTCGCGTCACAACATCGGCCTCGCTGGGGCAGCCGAGCACACCGGTCCACTGCACGTCTAGACCCTCCGGCAGCGCCGGCGCGGCGGCCTCCAGCATCAACGCCGCCGCGAGGGTGGCCAGCACGCTCACGTCACTGATCGTTTCCGGAGCGCACTCGGGACACCCACGCCGTCGCGTCAACGCAGGTGTCGGTCCCGCGATGGCGCTCGTAGGCTCCAAGGCATCGCCTTGCATCCCGCTCCGAGTGCACATCTGGGTCGTGCTGGCATGCGTTGAGGCGGTCGGCCTTCTCGGACTCCCAGTCCTCGACGGTGGGCTTTCCAAACACCGTGCCTGGCTTGGCTCGCGCACAGCCGACGAGGCACAGCAAGGACATCATGGCGGCGAACCGGTTCATGGCAGATGCGGATCCTACCGGCTTCTGCCGAACCGCCAAGATTCACCCTTCACGCGCCGTTTGCGCTCGGTTCATGGACCTGAATTGCGGTCCTCGTCCCGGAATTCAGACCCCGAAATCTTGCAGAATCGGCACCCGCAGCGGCGATGTATTTTTCCCGTCCATGAAAGGTTGACACTCCCGACTGACCCGGCTACAAACCGCATCCCCGAGAGGGGAACGACTGCTATCTGGGATGGTGGTTAAGTTGGTTATAACGCCGGCCTGTCACGCCGGAGGTCGCGGGTTCGAGCCCCGTCCGTCCCGCTCAAGACCCACCGCAAGGTGGGTTTTGTTTTTGGTTCTCCGGGCGTGGGAAGTGCAGCGGCGAATGCCGTTCGACCGACATCGAGTGCAAAGCCGACCACCGGACCCCATGACACCCGTGCCGCGGTGAAATGACACGATTCGGAGCGGTTGGGCTCGGCCGGGGCGCCAATTCAAGGCTCAGTTGGGCTGGCACAGCGCTTGCTCCGTACTAGGCGCATGACCC
>CAYGTG010000020.1:0-17013 GCA_964352485.1 uncultured Nannocystaceae bacterium
AGTGCTGCGCCGTACGCTGCCGGTGCTGCTCGCATCGTTGTTGACCGCCTGTGCGGGGTCCGGCGTCTCCGGGTCGTCCCGCCCCTCCGGATCCGGGGGCATCGACCTTTCGCTTCCCGATCTTCAGGGCGCGATGGTCACCCCGACCGCCCAAGCCGACGACGACGTGTTCGTCCTGGCGTTCTGGGCCACCTGGTGCCAGCCCTGTCAGCAAGAGCTGACGAAGATGAACAAGATGTATCCCGCCATGAAGGGGCGCGGTCTGGAGATCTATGCGATCGCCATCGACGGCCCCGACACGGCCGCCCAGATCGGGCCCTGGGTCGAGCGGGAAGGCTACGCGTTCCCCGTTCTGCTCGACCGCGAGACCCAGGTGCTCACGCGCTTCAATCCGCGAGGCGACATCCCGTACTACGTCGTTCTCGACGCGACCGGCACGGTGCTCAAGGAACATCAGGGTTACATGACCGGCGACACGGAAGAGCTCGCAGCCTTCCTCGAAACCGTGCTGCGTCCGGACTGACCGCGTGACTCTTCGCTGCGTGCTCGGGACTGCGGTGCTGCTGACGCCTGCCGTCGCTCACGCGGCGCCGGGCGATGCACGCGAGTACAGCGGCCCGGCCGAGGTCGCGGGCGCTCCCGAAGCTCCCGTTGAAGCTGTACCCGAGCCGACCAACTCCACGTCCCTGACCGACCCACCGCAGAACACAGCAGCGGCGCAGCTCTCCGACCCCGGCCGACGCAGGCCCAAGAAGAGCTTCAACCCGCGCATTCCCAAGGTCGACGCGGCCCGCGGCGCGGTCGTCCAGCCTTGGGTTCGCAACACGCTGTACACCGAGTGGTACCGCGAGAACTACAACACCGAGCCCTCCGACGACAACTTCGTCAGTCTGGTCAACCGCCTCAACCTCGGCCAAGACACGAGGATGAAGCGGGCGACCCTCGGGACGCAGTTTCGACTCGACTCTCAGAACATCTGGTTCACCGAAGACCGAGGCTGCTCCGAGGCGATGGGCACCTGCGTGCCGGTAGAAAACGACGTCAGGCTCGAACGCTCCACCGTGCGCCTCGACACCAAGTACGTCAGCGCCTACGGCGGAGACTTCAACGTCAACATGGGGCGCGGCCTAGGCCTCTCGGTCCGCAAGATCGACGAGATCGGCGTCGACGCCACGATCAAAGGTGGCCGGGTCGACGTCCGCACCAAGCCCGTTCGAGCCACCGCGATCGCGGGTTTCGCCAACCGCCAGAACAGCGATTTCGCCACCCGGCAGCTCATCCCCGATCCAGGGTACCCAGCCAAGTCCTACACCTTCAGCCAAGACGCCAACGAGGCCGGCTGCGACGTCGACGGTGCCCTCGACCCGGACACGGGCAACCCCCTGTGGACGATCTGCTCCGATTTCGTCGCGGGCGGGCGGCTCGAGGTCCCCCTGCCCGCTCGCGTAGATGTGGGCGTGAACTACGTCTATCTCGACTTTGGGGACGAGGTGACCGCAGGGGTTATCGACGAGTATCTGCACCAATTTGGAGGCGACGTGGGTCGTACCCGGATTGGAGGCGTCTGGGACACGTTCATCGGGGCGAGCGGGCTGATGCGCAACCCAAACCTGCTCGGGACCGAGTTCGAGTCTCAGAGCTACAACGGCTACAGCATTTACGGCTCCAACACGTTCTACGCGGGCACAACGACGATCCTCATCGAGGGCAAGCACTACCGCGACTACCTGATGGCGGTCGGCCAAAACGCGCTGCTGCAGTACACCGAGAACCCCACGCTCGAACGAGAAGACCAGCAGGTTCCGGGCAACCTCAACGCGACCGGCGGCCGACTGCGCGTCGATCACACGTGGCGCGAACGCGGGCTCACGGTCTTCGGCAACTCCCTCGCCTACGTCTATGCCCAGAATGAACGACAGAACCAGTTCGCGCTCGAAAACAGCGAGGGGCTGCTGGCGACCCACAACTTCGGCGGCCTCATCTACCGCAAGCCCAAGTCCGACCTCGTCGTCCAGGTCTCGGCCGGATACCGCCACGAACGGTGGCTTCGTGAGCCCGCCCCGCGCGAGGGCGCGCTCCGACGTCGATTCCCGCACGCGGAGTTCTACGTGACCGTGCCGGTCGCACGCACCGGAGACCTCGTCCACGCCCTGTCGCTGCGAGGCGAGGGTCGCTGGGAGAACCTCGCGACCGTCGGCCAACGCGAGGACTTCTTCCGCGGGCTGTTCACCTTCGGCTACAGCATGAGCCCATGGTTCTCGGTCACGTATCTGCAGGGCTTTGACACCGAGCTTCCAACGCCGCCGGGCGAGCCATCGTTGACCGAAGAAGAATGCAGCGGAGGCCCAGGTTCCACGTGTCGTCCTCATGTGTGGCCGGGGATGCAGGCGCAGATCAACTTCTGGGGCTCTAGCTTCATTCGGATCTTCGCCGGTCGACAGGTCGGCGGGCGCGTCTGCGTGAACGGTTCCTGCAGAACGCTCCCCGACTTCGAGGGCGTGCGAAGCGAGCTCGTGTTCAGCTTCTAAGCGCGCCGGGTTGCGACTCATGTCGAGACACCCGGAGGGCTCCCCCGTCCCAATCTGCCCCAAGCGAGAAGGATTGCCCAACCGGGTTTGTTGACAGAGGCTCCGATGCGTAGACTACGGCGGTCTCGGGCTTGCAGGACTCCAGGCAACCACGACTCTGGTACTCGCGCATGAACGTCCTTCGAACGCTGCTCCCCACCACGCTTTGCACCCTCGCCACCGCGGCGCTCCTCCCCGGGGCCGCTCAGGCCGCCCCCGCTGCCGAAGGGAAGGTCGAGCTGTCGTCCAAGGGCGGGAAAGCCTCGGGAAAAGCCGACAGAAAGAAGGAGAGGACCGAGGAGGTCGAGGCCGAGCGAGAGAAGCCTTGGATGCAGCGGTGGGTCCCAGAGAACAACGAACTCGACCTTGGGCTCTACGGAGGATTGTTCTTCCGCGCCAACAACCACGGTCTGTTTGACCAGGGTGTCGACACTCAACCGTTCGTCAACAAGACCAACGTCGACATTGGCGGACGCGCCACCTACTTCCCGATTCGCTTCGTGGGCATTGGTGTCGAGGGTGGTGCCATGCCGACCCGGGCCCCGCAACGCGACGTCAACGGATCGTTTTGGACCTTCCGTGGCCACATCATCGGTCAGCTGCCCTACCGGATCACCCCCACGCTCGTGCTCGGTGGCGGCTTGCTCGGAATCCGCTCCAGCGACCCACTGCTTCAGGCCGCCGAGGGTGTCTTTCACTGGGGCCCTGGGGTCAAGGCTCACATCAACAAATGGTTCGCGGTCCGGCTCGATGGTCGACACATCGTCGAGGGCGGCGGAAATGACGGCGAACGAGCCCACCACGGCGAACTCCTCCTTGGGCTCGATGTCACGCTCAGGTTCAAGCGCCTGCGCAAGGGCAAGGGCGGCCGCCGACGCGGGGACTCCGACGGCGACGGCATCGCGGACTTCTACGACGTGTGTCCCGATGAGGCCGGAGATGGTGACGACGGATGCCCCACCAAGGAGAAGGACTCCGACGGCGACGGCATTCCCGATAGTCGCGACCGTTGCCCCAGCAAGTGGAGCGACAACCCTGGCGGATGTCCCGTCCCCGATGATGACGGCGACGGCATCATGAACAAGGACGACTCCTGCCCGGACGAAGCAGAGAACTACAACAAGTTCAAAGACAAAGACGGCTGCCCCGACGAGCGGCCCGCCGAGTTGGAGGAGTTCAACGGGGTCATCAAGGGCATCAACTTTGCTTCGGGGAAAGCCACGATCCGCCGCGACTCCTACAAGGTTCTCAAGCGGGCCATTCGGGTGCTGAACAAGTATCCCGACCTTCGCATCGAGGTCTCGGGTCACACCGACTCGGTGGGGTCCCGCAACTCCAACGTCGACCTCTCCGAGCGTCGGGCCGAAGCCGTGAAGCAGTACTTCGTCGACGCCGGTATCGACGCCTCACGCATCGAGACCAAGGGGTTGGGTCCCGACGAGCCGATCGCCGACAACGACAGCAAGTCCGGACGCGCGGAGAACCGCCGGATCGAGTTCAAGCTCCAAGACGAATAGCCTGCGCAGCCCGACGCTTGGGCTTACGGACGCCCGAGCGCCGTCCACAGGCGCTCGACGAGCGCTCGGGCCGCGTCGGGGCTGAATCCGGCCTGGCACAGAGCCTCAAGCTCGGCGGAGAGTTCCCCAACCTCGACAAACCCATACGAGCCGGCCGTCCCGGCGAGCTGGTGGGCGAGCGTCTCGGTGTGAAGCATCCCCAGATCGTCGTGAGAGCACGCCGCCTCGACGGCGTCCTCGAGCTGTTGCACCCGCTCGCGCAGACGGGTCGCGAATCCGTTGCGGAGTGCAGCGAGCTTGTCGCGGGCATCGGCCTTGGCAGCGTCTGTCGTCATGCTCTCTCCACCAGGGCGCGAATTTGCTCGGGAAGCGTCAGAGGGTCGAAGGGCTTGGCGATGACCCCCGCAGCTCCCAGATCCGTGTAGCCACGGAGCTCGTGCGACTGCGCCTTCGCGGTCATGAAGACCACCGGGATCAAGCGGCACTGCGGGTCCGCCTGAAGCTTCGCGAACGTGCCTGGTCCGTCGAGTCTGGGCATCATGATGTCCAACAGGATCAGATCCGGCATCTCGGCCCGAGCCGCATCGACGGCCGCAAAGCCATCATTCACGCAGACGACGTCCCACCCTCCGACGTCCCGCAGAGATATCTCTCCGATCGCCCGAATATCGGGATCATCGTCGCACAGCACCACCTTGCGAATCGCCACCAGTCCGCCTCCACCCTTCGACTTTTGCATGCGTTGGGCCAACCGCTCACCACAAGAGCTCGGCCAGTTCCGGCGGACCCCGGCGACACACCCCGGGGCTTGCTGCCCCGACGGGGCCATGTCCCGCTCCCGCCTCGTGGCTCACGTGAGGCCCTGCGCCTTGTAGCGCTCGAGCCGACGGTACAGCGTCTTCCGATCGAGGCCGAGGATCTTCGAGGCGGCGGTTTTGCTGCCTCCGACGGCCTCGAGAACGCGCATGATGTAGCGGCGCTCGACCTCTTCAATGGGCACCAGCTCGGATGGATCGTCCGACGCCACGACAACATGGGAGCGCTTGAAGGTTCGGATGCGCTCGGGAAGGTCCTCGAGGGACAGCTCCGCGAAACGAGTCAGGGCGACCGCGCGCTCGATGCAGTTTCGAAGCTCTCGCACGTTGCCCGGCCACTCGTAATCGCACAGACGCTGTGCTGCCACCGGGTCGATCCCGTTGACCTCTTTGGCCTCCTGGGCGGAGAACCGCCGCAGGAAGTGCTGTGCGAGCAGCAGAACATCCGTGCCCCGGGCCCGCAGCGGCGGCAGCAGGGCGTGGATGACGTTGATCCGGAAGTAGAGGTCCTCGCGAAAGCGACCCTGTTCCGCCCACGCCTCGAGGTCACGGTTCGTCGCGGCGACGATGCGTACATCGATCTCCATCTCCTTGTTGGAGCCGACCGGACGGACCCGACGCTCTTCGAGCGCCCGCAGCAGCTTGGCCTGCATGGGACCGGGGATCTCGCCAATCTCATCGAGGAAGAGCGTTCCGCCGTTGGCCTGCGCAAAAAGCCCCACCCGATCGTTTCGGGCGTCGGTGAACGAGCCTCGGGCGTGGCCGAACAACTCGCTCTCGATGAGCTGCTCGGGCACTGCAGAGCAGTTGAGCGCAACAAACGGGCCATCGCGGCGGTTGCTGTGATCGTGAAGCGCCCGGGCGGCCAGCTCTTTTCCAGTGCCGCTCTCGCCGGTGATCAACACCGACGCTTCCGACGGCGCAGCCCGACCCAAAAGGTCGTAGATGCGCTGCATGGGCGCACTCGTTCCCGTCAGGCTGCCGAAGCCACCGGTGGGGTGCACCACATCGCGCAGCCGGCGGGCCTCCTCGTGAATTCGACGCTCCTTGACGACCCGACCAAGCCGCAGCGCCACCGCGTCGACGTCGAGCGGCTTGAGGATGTAGTCATAGGCCCCGGCCCGCATCGCTTCGACCGCGCTCTTGATCGAAGCGAAGGCGGTCATGATCACGACCGACGACGTGGTTTCCGCGACCACCCGTGAACAGAGTTCCAGGCCGCTCATTCCCGGCAGATTCAGGTCCACCAACACAACGTCGAACCGCTCGGACTCGAGCTGCTTGAGCGACGCCTCGGCCGAGCCCGCCTTCTCCACCGAGAAACCGTGCGCGGTCAGGCCCGCACTGAGCAGTTCTCGGAGGTCTTGATCATCCTCGACAACGAGGAGGCGGCCGTGGTCTTTCGCGTCGGACACGCCTGCCTCTATAGCATTCTTCGTTCCAAGCCAGATGCGCCCAAACTCGCATGAAAACGAGGCTGGAGGCCGTCTGCGGGGGTGGCGAGTCGCCGCGCTGGGGCAGCGTGCCCCGGAGCCGAACCGGTCCAAACACCGCTACAACTCCGAATTTCGCAAGAGTTGGCAACGTTGGCCCCGGTCCTGCAATGGTCTGCCCTGCTACCGGAAGGACGCGCATGAACGCCCTCGCTCTACTGACCTTCTCCGCCATCAATCTTGGAACCGCAGGCTACACGCTTGCTCAGCCCTCGGAAGGGACCGTTGCCGCCGGAACCGTCTCCAAGGACCCCGCAACGACCGGCAATACCGAGGTCGCCTCCGGAGGCACGTTTGCAGCGGCCGCGGCCCCAGACGCCAAGGAAGCCGACGACGCAACCGAGCTCAGCGCGTCTGTGGGTGGCTTCTTGTCCACGGGCAACGCCGAAGCCGCATCGGCCACGGCGCTGATCAACTTCCGGCTCCGCCGAGGTGCGCATCAGTTTCGTACCGACGCCGCGGCGAACTATGGCCGCGCCTCGGTTCCCAACGATGTCGACGATCGCCCCGACCCCGAGGTCACCGTTGGAAACGTGCAAGGCATGGTTCGCTACGACTGGTTCTTTGCCAAGCGTTGGTCGATGTTCCTGCAGACCACGGCCCGGCACGATCCGTTTCAGGACCTCGACCTTCGCATGAACGTCGACCCTGGCTTCTCGTTCTACGCGCTGACCGACCCCAAGCAGCGCCTGTGGTTCGAAGCTGGCTACGACTTCCAGTACGATCTGCGAACCCAAGAGATCGTTGACGATTCGACGGTCAACGATGCGCTAGGCGAGATCGAGGACGTGGACCGGGTCTTCATCAACCACGCCGCTCGTTTGTTTGGCGGCTACGCCAACAACCTCAACGAGTACGTCAGCTTCGACACCGGTCTCGAGTACCTCCAGTCCGTCGTCGACGCTCCGGTCTTCCGGATCAACTGGGCCACCGCGCTCACGGCCAACCTCAACAACCGCATCAGCCTCGCGACCACATTCACGCTTCGCTACGAGAACAAGCCCGTCGCCCCGGTCCAGCTCGACACGATCACTTCCGTCCTGCTCGGCGTCCGGTTCATCTAGCCGACCTCGCAGTGCACCCGATGGTATCCATGGGCATGGCTCCCGATGCGCGGCGCTACGCCCAGGCCATCGTTGACGCACTGGAACTCCCAAGCGCCCTGCTGGGGCCCGCCGGCGAGCTGTGGGTTGCGAACGCGGCCTGGCTCGCGGACGACGGGCCGCCCCTCGCGGGCCGAGCGCGAGGCGAGGTCGGAGACTCCTATCGTGCGAGTCTCGACGACCTCGATCCGAGCGTGCGCCATGCGGGCGCGCAGCTGGGGCGCGCGATCGATGCCGCGCTCGACGGCTCCGCCTCCCAGCCTCGAACCCTGACCTACCGGGTCCGGACCTCCGAGCAGAAGATCCAGTGGTGGCGCACCGAGGTTCGACCCGCCGACATCGAACCGCGATGCTTGGTGCTCTCGCATCGAGACGTCACATCCCAACGGAAGACCGAAGAGGAGCTCCGCCGATCGCAGGCGCGCCTGCGCACCATCGTGACCGGGGCTCCGATCGTCCTGTTCGCGCTCAACGACGAGGGGCAGTTCACCCTCATCGAAGGCATGGGCGCGGTGGGGGCCGGCTTCGCCTCCCCCGAGCTCGTGGGCCAGAGCGTGTTCGAAGCGTACGCGCAGATGCCCGAGCTGCTGGACATCGTCCGCGAGGCGCTCTCGGGCCGCGTCGCCGTGAGCACCATCGAGGTCGGCTCGCTCGCGTACGAGGTCCGATGCTCCCCGTACGCGTCTCGGGACGGAACCCGGGACGGTGTCGTGGGCGTTGCGACCGACGTCACCGAGCGCCTCAAGGCGCAGCGCATGAAGGACGAGTTCGTCTCGATCGTCTCGCACGAGCTGCGAACTCCACTCACCTCGATTCGGGGATCCCTGGGACTACTCGAAGGCGGCGTCGCGGGCGAACTCCCCCAAAAGGCGCGCGACCTCACCCGCATCGCCCGGACCAATACCGACCGATTGATCCGATTGATCAACGACATTCTCGACCTCGAGAAGATGGAGTCGGGCCGCCTCGGGCTCAAGCGCAAGACCGTCTCGATGGGCGAGGTCGCCCATGACGTCGTCCGTGAGATCGGTGCCCTCGCAACCCAAGCCGGTGTCACGCTCGACGTACAGTCCACGGCGCCCGACGCTGCCCACATCGACCGAGATCGCATCCACCAGGTGATCACGAACCTCGTCTCCAATGCGATCAAATTCTCCGCGGAGTCCGGCGTCGTGACGATCGACATCGAGCCGGCCAACGGAAGCCGCGTCCGGGTGCGTGTCCGCGACCAAGGCCCAGGCATCGCGGCACGAGACCTTCCCCGCCTGTTCAAGAAATTCAGCCAGCTCGACTCGAGCACCCGCCGCACGAAGATGGGCTCGGGACTGGGCCTCGTCATCTCCAAGTCGATCGTCGATGCACACGGCGGACGTATCTGGGTGGAGAGCGAGGTCGGGCACGGCTCCACATTCTCGTTCGAAGTTCCAAGGCCGGTCTCCGAAACGCGCGCACGGCCTTTGGCTCGTTCGCAGTCCACCCCTGTGGGACAACGACGAGAGACCATGGCCATGGACTCCGGCTTCGCCCAAGACGCGCTTGCCAGCCCAACCGAACGCATGGCGGCGCTGCGTCCCCTGCTCGAGGGCGACGATTCGATGCCGGTCCAGACCGCCCTCGACGACGCACATGCCAACCTCAACATCTTGGCGACGATGCTGACCGAGGAATCGACTCGCAGCGTCGCGCTCAAGCTCCGCTCGGATGTCGAAGATGCGCTTCGGGCCGTGGCCGCGAGCGGAACCGTGGATTGGCCCGGTCTCCAGCTCCGGCTCGGTGAGCTCGAGCAAGCCCTGTCAAGGAGTCCATGAGCAAAGGCGGCGTCCGCTTCCCGCTTCGCATCAAGCTCGCTGTCTTCGCGGCACTGCTACTCATCGTTCACATCGTCGGCGTCGGGTGGGCCGCGATCGAGCTCACCCGCGCGACGGTCGAGACCTCCTATCGGGAGCTACAGATCGCGGTGCTCGAGGTCGTCGCCGAGGCCATCGAGAACGAGCTGTCTCGAGCCCAGGACGGCCTGGACGCCATCGGTCGTACGCTGACCAACGACGAACTCTCCGAGGACGCTCGGGTCTCGATGTCCGCGGTGCTCGTGGAGAGCAACGAAGTCCTCGACAACGCGATCATCTACGACGCCAAGGGCCAGCTCATCACCCCGATCGTGGAGGGCCGCCTCGAGGACTTCGAGACGCCTCCGACACTCTCCGTCGAGCTCCAGGAGGCGGCAAAGGTCGAAGGGGTCGCGACAACAGGGCTTGCGAGCGTCACCGCCCACGGCCCGAGGCTCCCCATCGTGGTCCCTCTGCGCGCGGGCGAAACCGTCACCGGCTACGCGGTGAGCCTCATCTCGACCTCGGAGATTCAGCGGCGGGTGGAGTCTCAGGCCGACGCCCACTTCACCGACCTCGCCAACTCCCTGTACGTGGTGGACGAAGAGCAGCGCTACCTCGCGCACCCGAATCGCGAACTCGCCGACAGCTTGGCCAGTGGCGCGCAAGAGGGCGCACTCCAAGGAATTGAGTTTGGCGAGAACCGTCGATTCTCTCAAGCCGCCGAGTACACCAGCTCCGATGGGAGCGAATGGGTCGGCACCGTCGTCGGTCTCCGATCGCGCCGCTGGGCCCTCGTCGCGCAGGTACCTCGGGCGGTTGCATATGCACCCGTAGCCCGGGTTCGACGCATCGTCACCGGTGCCATCGTGGCGGCACTCGTCATCGCAGTGATCGCGAGCATCCTGCTGTCTCGGCAAGTCACCAGCCCCATCGAGCAACTCAGTACATTTGCAGACTCGCTTGCGCGGCGGAACTTCACCGAGACCGTCGAGATCAAGACCTCCGATGAGCTGGCGGTGCTCGGCCGCGCCATGAGTCAGGCAGCAAACGACCTGCAGGCATCCGAGGTCCGGATTCGCGAGGAGGAAGCGATTCGGGCCGACCTGGGCCGCTACCTTCCGGCCGAGCTGGTCGACAAGGTCGTCAAGCGCGAGCAGGACATGGGTCTCGGTGGAGCCCGTCGTGAAATTACGGTGTTGTTCGCAGACGTCGTGGCATTCACCCCGCTCACTCAAGAGCTCGAGCCCGAGGCGACGGTCCAGATCCTCAACGAACTGTTCACGATCCTGACCGACATCGTATTTCGCCACGATGGTACGGTCGACAAGTTCATTGGCGACTGCGTGATGGCAATGTGGGGAGCTCCGAGCGATGAGCCCGACCACGCAGCTCGGGCCTTGGAAGCCGCGGAAGAGATCGTCTCATGGCTGGAGATCGGGAACGCGAACTGGAAGAAAAAGTACGGCGTGACGATCCAGATCGCCGTGGGGATCAACTCCGGAGAGGCGGTGGTGGGGAACATCGGGTCGAAGACCCGGATGGAGTACACGGCGATCGGGGACACGGTGAACGTCGCGGCGCGCCTGGAAGCCATCGCCCGACCTCAGCAGATCCTGATCACCCAGCGGACGAAGGAAGCAGCGGGCGAGGGGTTCTCGTTCACGGAGATCGGGGAACGAACGCTCGCCGGACGCGAGACCCCGACGCGCCTCTTCGAGCTCAACCTGTGAAGTCCCCGAAGACGATCGTCGCGCAGGCACCTGTGCCCGCGGGTCGCGCCCCGCAAACGCAGCGCCCGCAGGCCGCTCCCCACCGGCCGGAAGTCACCGAAGTGTTTCGGGGTGTGGATCACCCGCAAACTCGCGACGTTGAGCACGAGCAGTTCAAGGACGCGAACGAGGCCGACGATCTCATCCCCCGAGGCACGATCATCGACGGAAAGTTCGAGGTTGCGGAGCTGATCGGCCAAGGCGGTATGGGGTCGGTCTACCGCGCCAAGCAGCTCAACCTGGGTCGAGAGGTCGCACTCAAGCTTCTCGCCCCCTCTCTGTCAGTCAACGATCTCGGGCGGCGACGGTTCGAAAGAGAAGCCCGTGTGGCCGCCACCTTGACCCACCCGGTTGCGGTCCGCATCTTCGACGTCGGCGCTTCGGGTCCCTATGTGTACATCGCGATGGAGCTGCTCGAAGGAGCGCCGCTACGCGACTTCATGCAGGACGGCGTCCCGTTGGCCATGGACCGGATCCTCGAGATCGCAACCCCACTGGTCGACGTGCTCAGTGCGGCACACGCCGTCCCGCTCGTCCACCGCGACCTCAAGCCCGAGAACATCTTCCTCGAGCAAGACGGGGAGCGCGAGGCGATCCGCGTGCTCGACTTCGGCCTGGCGTTCGTCGAAGGCGGCGAGGACATGGGTCGTCTCACCAAGGAGGGACTCGTCGTCGGCACCCCTGCATACCTCTCGCCCGAGCAAGCCCAGGGCAAGGCCGTCGGACCCCCCGGAGACGTCTACTCGTTCGGATGCATGCTGTACGAGATGGCCACCGGATGGCCTCCGTTCCTAGGCAGCTGGATGAACGTGCTCACTCAGCACTTGTACGTGGCCCCCGTCTCCCTGCGAGAACGGGCACCGGATGCGGGCATTCCCAGCGACTTCGAGGCGTTGGTCCTGGACATGCTCGCCAAGCAGCCGTTTGAGCGACCCACCATCGAGCGTGTCGACGAGGAGCTCAAGCGCGTGTCGGGGACACTCTCGGGCGCGCGCCACCGCAGCCGGAACGACCGAATGCTCGGCGAGCGTACCGACCGGATGATCTCGGTGCCCGCAGCCATGGCGCTCGCCCCTGATGCCTCACTTCCCACCGGTGTCGAGATCATTGACGCAGGGTTTGTGGGCGAGCTGACCAACGAAATTGTCATGGCGCTCGCGAGCAACGGAATCCGGGTCATCCCCGTCAAGCCCCACAGCGGAGATACGCCCCAGTGCAGCGTCGTGATCGTCTCAGGCGGGCCAGAGGGAACGCTGGAGCGAACGGTCCAAGAGGGGCACACAGTGGTCGCTATTGCCGACACCTCGGAAGTGGAACGGATCTCGCATCTGTTGCGACTCGGGGTCGCCGACGTGGTTCCGATCCCCGTCCGCATCGAAGAACTCACGCGCAAGGTTCGCCGCGTCCACGCCAGGCGCCAACGCAAGCGCAAGACCTGACCCATGCTCTCCCTCATCGCCCCCGTCGTCTCTTTGCTTGCGCTCTACGCTCCTGACTCCGACGTCGAACTGTACGACTACACCGTCAAGAAGGGCGACTCGTGCGCCAAGATCTCGAAGCGCTTGTTTGGCAGTCGCAAGGCCTACGATCGCATCCACGAACACAATCCGGGCATGGGACCGACACCGCATAATCTCGTGCCTGGGGAGGTGCTCAAGCTCCCTCGCGAGAAGCGCAAACCCGATGCCCAGGTGACCGCCTCGGAGCGTCGGGTCGAAGCCCGCGCGCCCTCGGATACGGGATGGAAGTCCGCCGGCCAGGGCTTCGATCTCTTTCGGGGCTGGCGCGTCTCGACCCTCGAACGAGCCTTCGCCGAAGTCACCTTCCGAGACACCTCTCGCATCTACATGCGGGAGAACACCCTCGTCATCATCTATGGCGGAACCGACGGTGCAGCACGCCGAACCAGCACCACCGCAAAGCTCGACAAGGGCGCGCTGCGTAGCCGGCTCGGCGAGCTTTCCGGGGGGAAGACGCTTGCGGTCGAGACCCCGTCGTCCAACACGCAACTCACCGGTGGCTCCGCCCTGATCACCGTCGATCCCGAGGGGACATCTCGCGTCGCCAACCATGGAGGTGGCAAGGCAACGGTCAGCTCGGGCAAGGGCAGCAAGGCGATCAACGTCCCCGAGCGCATGGGCTCGAAGGTCAAGAAGGGCAAAGCCCCCAGCGCTCCCAAGCCGCTGCCCGACACGCCAACATGGGCTTCGGAGAATGCAGGCACAGTTCTCATCCCCGATGGCGCCTCAGGAACGATCACCGGCGGCTGGAAGTCGGTCCCCAAAGCCGAGACGTACCGGGTTGAGGTCGGTCGAATGGCCCAAGGCGGCTTCATCATGACTTCCGTTGCGGTCCCCAAGAGCGCCACCGCGTTCGAGGTGCATGGACTGCCGACCGGCGAGTACTTCGCCACGGTCGCGGCTGTCGACAACGACAAGTTCGAGAGCCCTCCCTCCCGGCTGTACAAGAGCAAGGTCATCTCCACGCCGCTGCTCGCTCCCACCGGGGACCCGATGGCCGTGCCCGCCCCTGACGAGGGCGAACGCATGGCCCCGGTTCGAGTGCTACCTGGAGCCCGATTCGACGTCCCGGACGGACTGAGCTGCGGGCTCGGGACGCAGGCGCCGAGCACGACGGTTACCGTCTCCGGCGCTGGTATCCAGCAAGTGCGCTGCGAGGACGGGGACGGAAAGCCCGCCGGGGCCTTCGAAGTCGACGTCATCGAAATCACGGTCGTCAAAGCAGGCGGCGAAGGCTCAGGATCCTTCACCGTTCGCCGGGGTGCTTCAACCCCACTGGACCTCGCCCTGTCCTCCGACGCAGAGCTGCCCGCAGAGCTTGCGGTGCGGGCCCCCGATGGCTTCGACGTCAGCGCGATGCGCAAGACCGATGACGGCAGCTATGTCGTCGATGTCGTGACCGGTCAGAGCGCCGTGTCGCCCGCGACGTTCGGGATCATCATTGCGGGAATCGACGTCGAGTTGGCCGACTTTCCGGTGACGATCCTCGAGCCCGACGAAGCCGATCCCGTCGCTCCCAAGCCGGAGAAGAAACGGGACACCCACATGTTCGAAGCCGGGGTCTACGGCGGCTTCATCTCGATGTCCACCAACCACGAGCTGGTCACCACCGACAGCCCGTTGGCCAACGACCGGCGCATCGCTCGGATCTCTCCGGACGTTGGCCTTCGTCTGGGCTACTACCCCGTGCGCCAGTTCGGCATCGAGTTCGAAGGAGGACTCGCTCCGACCCGCCTGCGCGAAGGCAGCGACGTGCTCCTGTTCGAGGGGCGTGCATCCTTGATCGCTCAGATGCCCGGCCGCATCACGCCCTACCTCCTGCTCGGCGCCGGCGTCACCGGACTCACCTCGGACCCCAACGTTTTGGGCGACGACACCGACGCCAGCTTCCACTGGGGAGGCGGGGTGAAGTTCTTCGCGACCAAGAATCTTGCGATCCGTCTCGGGCTGCGGGACGTCGTGCTCCCGCGGTCCGGGGACGCCGGATCCTCCCACTCCCCGCAGCTCTTGCTCGGCATCAGCGGCGTGTTTCGCCGCACCTCGGCCAAGCTGCGCGAGTAGACCAGCTATGATGTTGGGGTCATGACGCTTCGGCGACAGACCTGGCTCATGCTGGCGCTCGTCGCCCTCTCCACCCCGATGGCGCTCGTGGCGGAGACATACCTGCGCAGGTTGATGTTTCCGCCCGAGTTCGACGAAGTCCGGATGTTCCTTCGCCCTTCGTTGGAGCTGCCCGTGTGGAGTCTGTTGAGCCTGGTCGCACTCACGACCTGGTTCGGCATCCGCGCTCAGGAGCGTCGCGTCGCGCGAAAAATGGCCGCTCGTCCGCCCGAAGAACAGACGCAGCACTTTCGAGACAAGGACACGTTCGACTCCTTGGTGTTGTTCACGTCCCTCCCCCAAATTCCCGCCATCCTCGCGACGTTCGGCTTCATGTTCGGCGCATCCCTCTTGCCGGTGTTGGTGAACATGGCCGCCTCCACGGCCGGCGTCGTGGCGGTGGGGATGGTCAGCCTCCGTCGGGCTACGCAAGCGGGGACGGATTCGCCTCGACCCGACGCCGGGTGACGACGAACACCGTCACAATCGCGAGCACCACCACCGCAGGGCCCGTCCACGTCCAGGAGTACTCAGAGGGCTCGATCTCGAGCCTGCAGACGCCGCTGGCCGGCGAAGTACGGGCAAAATCGACCCGGAGGCTACTCGCCGTCCCGGGCTGCGTATGCCCGGACGACTTGATACGCCACGTCGCTGCTGGTGTTCCCCGTGCCGAGTTCCTGCATCCAGCGCTCGACGAACGCTTGTCGCTCGGCGGCCGGCGCACCGCTCTCCTCGAGCGCCACCACACCCGCCATGGTTCGTAGCTTCAGCGGGAGCGGAAAACCCTCGACCTGCAGGGACTCTCGGACCAACGGCAGCAACGCTTCACCGTCTCGGCGGGACAAGGCCGTCAGCAACGCGATCGATTTCCGAACCTGTGGGGGCACATCCTCCCGCAGCATGAGCGTTCGGACGTGGTGCCAAAAGGGCGTGTCGTGAACGGGTAGGTGCGAGGCCACCTGGGCGTAGACCTCGTAGGTCGCATGCAGCCAGCGCGGCCAAGGCTCAGGATCACTGTCGATGAGCCGGGTCATCGACCGCCAGTGATCGATCGCCGCTGCAGAAAGCGTGTCGGGAACAGGCGCCCCCGGATCGACGTAGCGTCGCATCAGCAAGACCGCTTGCTCACTCTCGTACAGGATGTGCGGGTCTCGAAGGTCACCGATCCCCGACAGCGGGTACGGCCGGCGCGGGACGGACGCCAGCGTTTCCATCAGGGGTGCGGGCGAGAACCGCAGCTTGTGGAGGAACTCCGCCGACGAGCGAAGGAAACGCTCGCGCTCCGCTCCGGTGTCGAGGGTGGGATGGCTGTCGCGGTTGGGCTGGCGGTCGCGCAGGAAGGGGTGCAGCAGCTGCCGATTGGCAACAATGAGCCCGTCGATCTGCCCGATGTCGTGGATGCCCAGCAGCGCGAAGCTCTCCCGCGCGCCCTCCCACGACAGCGGCACATCCGACAGCGGCCCGATGCGTCCCTTGGGCGAGGAGAGAATCACCCAATCACGCGAGCCGATCCGCACGATCAGGTAGTCCTCGAACTCCTGGTCCAGGGCTGCAAGCACGCTGATGAGCAGGTCGTCGGACAGCTCGTACCCCTGAAGCCACTGGGCGAGCACCCCGTTGTCGGCGAGATAGCGCTTGGTCTCCTGATAGAACTCAACCGTGAACAGGCTGGAAACTCCGCTGACCCACGGGTTGGTGGGCTCGGAGACGATGAAGTCATACTTGATGCCCGAGCTGGCGAAGAACGCCTTGGCGTCGTCGAAGTGTATGTGGCTCCGTTCATCTTCGTAGGCCCGCCAGTTAACGGCGCGAAAAAACTTGGAGCCCTCGACCATCTCCGGTTCGATCTCCACCGTATCGAGGCGCTCTAGAGTGGGCGAGCCCAGCACGGTGTGGCACGTGACTCCAGACCCAAACCCGATCAGCGCCCCGTTCTTGGCGTCGGGGCGAACCATGAGCGGGACCAAGCCCACGAGGAACTGGTTCGGTTCGTCGCCCGCGATGTCGGGGCCATCGAGAGGATCGCGCCCCTGGGGCCAGCGGTTGAGGATGACCGAGGCGTCCGGTTTTCCGTTGGTGTAGATGATTCGATAGCCGGGGTAGTCGATGTTCTCGACCACGGCGACGGTCGCGGTGCGTCCATCGACATAGCTGAGAATCTCAAACGAGTCCGGCAGCGAGGTTCGGCTCTTTCGAAACACCGTCGAGGTCAGAACCATCGGGTCCAGCTTGATCAGCAATCCAGACACGGTGACGAGCACCGCCCCGAACGTTGCCGTGCGCAAGAGCTTGGGCGTGAG
>CAYGTG010000020.1:17023-21135 GCA_964352485.1 uncultured Nannocystaceae bacterium
GGGAGCGCGTTCGCCCGCCCGTGCCGAATCTCTCCACGAATCAGCGCGATGCCCAGCAGCATGTCTGCCAGGGCGCCGATCACGATCAAGCCTTGGAGGCGAAGCAGCGGCATCAACACCAAGCCTCCGAGCGTCGCACCGGTGATCGCTCCGAGCGTGTTCACGCCGTAGACACGGCCAACGATCGCCTCGGACTGGCCCCGACCCAACATCACATGGGTCAGCAGCGGTAGCGTCATGCCGGCACAGAACGTCGCCGGGAGCATGATCAGCAGACACAACAGGTAGCGAAGGATGTTGAACTGGTACCAAAGGGCGACCGTCCGCTCCGCCGGACTCAGAAGCCACGCCATCGCCTCGACCGCGACTTCGTAGGCTGGCAACGTCGCCACGGCACACACGCCCATGATGAGCTGCACGATCGCGAGCGTGATCTCGGGACGCTCGAACTTATCCATCCGCTTGCGGACCCAGAACCCACCGAGCGCGAGCCCGAAGACGAACGCGGAGAGCATCACCTCGAAGGAGTGGGTCGCGCTTCCCAGGACCATGGAGAGCAGACGGATCCACCCGACCTCATACAGGAACGAAGAGAGCCCGGTCCCGAAGGCTACGGCGAGGTACAGGAGCACCATGTTGCGGGTCTGCCCCGTGTCCCCACCCGGGTCGGGCGTCGCGATGATCGGTTCGGTCACCACCCGGTCCCGCATCGCGACCACCATGATCGCCAGGTTGAGTGCGGCGCCAACCATCAGGGCGCCGGGCAGGCCCAGCCAGAGCACGAGGGCAAAACCGCTGAGCAGCGCACCCAATGCAGCACCGAGCGAGTTGGAGAAATAGAGCACTGCAAGCACCTCGCCCGAGCGCTGCTTCTCCCGGCGCAGGATCCCCACGGACATCAGCGGAAATGTCATGCCCAGCAAGAGACATGGCGGGACGATCAGCAGCGAAGCGATACCCCACTTTGCCATCAGCACCGACGCCCCGCCGCCCAACGCTGGGAACAGGGTGTCGTAGGCAAAGCGAGACATGAACGAGAAGATGTACGGGAACGCGAGCGCGTACAGCCCGATCAACCCCTCGATCACCCCGTAGACCACGATCGGCACGCGCACTCGCGCCAGCAACCGCCCCGAGAGCAAAGCTCCCAAGGACATGCCTCCCATGAACAGGCTGAGGACCAAGATCTGCGCCTCTGCGGCACTTCCGACGAGCTGCTTGATGTACCGCGACCAGATCGACTCGTAGATCAGCCCGCTGATCCCCGAGGCGAAGAACAGCAAGAACAGCAAGCGCCACCGCTTGGAAGAATCCATGGACGCCATGCCCGGCGCACGATAGCGTTCGTATCGAGAGGCTGGGACATCGTGTGCGCTTCCCTCGACAAAGGGGCTCCTGCGCAGACTCCACCGCGTCCCAGGCGCCTTGAGGAGCGGCGCTAGGGGCTCTCGCATTCGCAGTGTGGAACCGGTGCGCTCGGTTGCTATAGTTGCGTCAGGCGGCCCCTCGTGCCGTCTGGAACACGAACATGAAATACGTCACCAAGCACGGGATCGACGACCTCGACCGGGTGAAGACCATCATCGAGAAGGCCTACGACTCCTACAAGGAACGGCTCTCGGAGTACAACCCGAACCTCACCTGGAAGGACGACCGGAATGCCACCGTCTCGTTCTCGGTGATGAAGAAGTCGCTCGACACCGACTTCGAGATCACAAAGGACGAGGTCCGCATCGAAGGCAAGATTCCGCTGATGTTCAGGCTCTTCGAGGGCAAGATCGAGAAAGTGGTTGGCGGGGAAATCGAGAAGTGGATCGCGAAAGCGAAGAACGGCGAGGTCTGACGCTTCGGGCGAGCTGCAGGGGCACCGCTGCTCACGCACGGTGCCCTTTGTTGTTGTCGGCTTGATGCGATCCGCGACGGCACTCAGCCCGACGCCGCGACAGTTCCGTCGTGCACCCAGGCGGGAAGACTCTCGCCAAGCAGTGCGGCCCATCCTTCGCGAAAACTGGCCTCGACGTCCGCGCTGGCAGCCCCGTGGCAGTAGTGGTTGAACTGCAGCGACGTCCCCTCGCCCTTGGCTTCCAGTGCGTAGCTGAACTTGCTCGTTCCCGGGCCCGCCAGGCCCATGCCGCCCTCGAGCGTGATCTTCTTGCCGGTGCGCATGAACGTGACGGTCGCGTACAGCTCGCCCTCGCCGTCCCCCCAGCGCTCGAGGAAGTGCCCACCGACACGGGGCTCGAGGGTGATGCTCGAGTCGTTCGGCCCGATGTGAAAACCCCACCATGAAGCGACCTCCTCAGTAATCGCTCGCCAGACTCGCTCGGGTGATGCGTTCAAGGTGATGGCCTGCTCGATGTGGAAACTGAAGGTGGGTTGGTTGCTCATCGTGTTTTGCTCTCGTTGGTCGAGGTGAGCCTCGAGCGCGAGCAAACGCTGCGCCGAGTCCCGAGTGAGTCGCCCCATCCATCGCTGCGCAATGCGCTCGATCGGGACGGCGTTGAGGTGGTTGAAGCGCTGTCGGCCCTGGCGACGAACCAGAACCAGCCCCGCGTCCTCCAGCTGCTTGAGGTGCTTCATCACCCCAAACCGGCTCATGTCGAACTCCGCGCAGAGGGCTCCGGTCGTTCGCGGACCCGCCCGAAGGTGGTCGAGCAGCGCCCGACGCGTCGGGTCGCCGAGGGCTTTCCAGACCCCGTTGTCGTCCGCGCTCAACATGTGACCACAAGGTCACATGTTGAGGTTGCCCCGTCAAACTCCGGGTTCGGCCGGCGGTCGACAAGAGCCAGTGATGCGTCTTCAGTGCTCGCTCTTATGCCTCCTGCTTTCGTGGGGCTGTGCTCCAACGCCCGCAAGCACGCCTGCGCGGTTTGTCCTTGGTCCCTCGTGGACCCGCTACTGCTGCGAGGGCGGCGACCTTTCGCACCCGCGCAGCTGTGTCGCCGAACCCAACGCCTGCGCAGCCGAAGCGCTCGCGATCGAGTGCAGGCCGGACGACGCGTGTGAAGGCGGAGCCGTCAACTGTCACTGCTGCCGGGCTCCTGGCACGCGAACCTGCGTGCCCTCGGGACGCTCCACGAGACCCCAGCCGCACCCAGAACCCGAGCAAGACCCACCGCCCCCACCTTCGGCTGGGCACCGCCGAAGCGGGACCGTATGGAGTCCGTTTTGAGTGTCGACCGGGAACTCCGGGTCGGTCCGCGCGTGACACGAACGGCCGTGCCCCCTCTGAGAGATCTGATCGCAGAGCACCGTCCCTACGTTCGCGCTTCACTGCGGCATCTCGGCGTTGGTCCGGATCAACTCGACGACGCGGAGCAGGACGTGTTCCTCGTGCTCGTGCGACGCAGAAACGACTTCGATGCGGAGCGCGGGACATCGTACCGAGGATGGATCTGGGGCATGTGCCGGAACGTTGCGGCGTCGTACCGGCGCAAGAGGCAACAAGCCAGACGCCTCGCCCCCGCGCTCGACGCCCCCATCCGGCCGCTGATCGAGGAACGCGTCGCTGCCCAGCAGGTGCTCGCATGCCTCGACGAAGGCAGTCGGACGCTCTGGCTCGGCCGCTGCGAAGGTCGATCCGCGAAAGAGCTCGCCGACACGCTCGCCCTCCCCCTGACCACCGTCGAGTGGAGGCTTCGACAAGCGCGGCACGCGGTGAGGAGCGCGCTACGGGAACTGGTCCGCCATTCAAACGGATGGGTTGCATGGTTCCTCAAGCCCGAGCAGGGCCTGGCATCGCTCGCCGTCGGGGTGCTCGCCGTATTCGCATGCGCCCCGGCCACCGCGGACGAACCGCCCGGCGCCCAAGCATCGACTCTGTTCCAAGCGGTGCCCAAGATGCCTTCGACGCACCCGCACCCGCATCCGGGCGCTGCGCTGCAAGTGGACCGGCGCTCAGGGCGGCCAACCGTTGTCGCACACGTTGAAGAACACGAGCCCATCGTGCGCGTGACACCGCCGCGTCCGAAGAAGGCCGGCCGACGCAGGCGTGCGTCTGGCCGGGTGACGCCAGGCCACCCCAGCGTCAAGCACCCATGACGCCGACCACCAGAACCGCCCCGGCGTCGGGATGTGCAAGCGCCGCAGTGAGCGGCGAGCATGGGATAGCG
>CAYGTG010000021.1:0-20730 GCA_964352485.1 uncultured Nannocystaceae bacterium
CGTCGATGACCAGACCGCAATCGTCACAACGATAGCGGGTGCCCGGCTGGGGCGATCCTTCGACTGGTTCGAAGTCGTCGTTGCGCTCCCCCCGGCTCTCCAGACACTCGGGGCACGATCCTCCGTCGAGCTCCTCGGCTGAGATCGACAGGTGACAGATCCGGCACCGCAGCTTCGCCGGCGGCGGCGGCAGCTCGTCCAACACGCGATGGTGACACTGCGTCACTTCGGTGGGAACGATATCATTGCGGCCTCAACGCGGGATACCCTGCTGTCCATGCGACCGAGCCCCTCACGTTTCGGGCTTCGCTTCTTGATGTTGGCGACACTGGCCGCCGCGTCATGTCACCGACCTGAACACGAAGTCTCCTTGCGTTGCGACCGGCCCCCGACGATCAGAGACCCCGCGCGTGCCCAGTTTGTTGAGGACACCGGGTGTGAAGGGCTGCTGTCCATCTCCACGAGACCGACCGAGAGCGATTCGGTGGTCGTAGCTGGATGTGGTCTCGTCACAACCTTCGAATGCCAGTGTCGCAAAGGGTCAAGGCGAGGTGGATTGGATCCTGATCGGCTCTTCGCATTGCGGGGGTTCGACATTCTTGGGGCTGGCGGCACAGGCGAGCCCTAACGCCAGGGGGATGCAGGAGAGGGAGGCGCGGAGGAGGGACATGCTTCGCCGTTGTGCAACCGCGGTGCCAACCGAATTCCCTGCAACGAGGTGGGCGTGGGTCCGCTGCGACGCCAGGCGGTCAGCGGCCCTCGAGCCAGCGAGACAATCTGGCAGCTCACTCGCGCGTTGCCACCTCGGTTTCATCCACGGAGAGGTCTGCGACCACCGTCCGTTCGGACTGCTCTGAGGACGCTGGAGGATGTTGTTCAGAGGTCTGCGACGTGACGGCGCAAGATTGCCCGACCGGTCTCGAGTGCGCCGCCTGGTACGAGCTTCCCTTTCCCGCTCATCTTCCGCTGCACCTCGAGAACGTTGGCATCTGCGCAGACCCGATGTAGAGGCCCGCGGTGAAACCCGGCGCGTCTTGTGGTCGTGCCTCTCCCTCAATATTCATCCGGCCACGCGGCTTCCGGCACAACGGCAAGCCCATGCACCTGGCCGCCTGGATGACATCGGGCGCGATGCGGGCGAGCGGCCCTCGAAGATCAAGGTTTGGCCGAGATTGAAGGCGTACTGAGACGTGCCTGGAGCTGTCCGATGACGAGGCCACCCGACGCGTTGCGGAGCAGCTCGTCGACAACCCGAGCGGTGGTCGCTCTCTGGAGAGCCCTCCTGAGCCCACAGCTCCTCACGAGCGCTCCGCCCAGGGGCCAGTGCAAACCATCGGAGCCCCGCAGGTGGGCGTCGGCGGCCGCGACGATGTCGGCGTGCTCCGCCTCGAACAGGGCCTCGTGGTCGGTGAAGTCGAACTGCCCGTCGTGCTGATGACTGCCCCGGTCGCGGCTGGCGAGCAACGTCACTACAAACCCCAGCATGATGAGCAGGGTCGGGAGATGACGACGCGCCGTCCCGTCGACGGCGGGGCTCACCGCTTGGGAGCGTACGGTCCTGGCTCAGGCATGGCTGCACTCGGCACGGCTCGAGCAGGCCTCGGTGCCCGCGTTCGCCCAACTCTCGATCCGCTTGTGCGCCCACGGAGCGCCCGCGGAACTGGTCGAACGCGCTCACGCCTCGGCGATGGACGAGATCAAGCACGCGCGGCGCTGCTTTGCGCTGGCCAGCGCCTTTGGACGCAGGCGTGAATCGCGGCGGCGCAAGTTCGTCGAAGAGCGGTGTTTCCCGACCGAGCCATGAAGAACAGACCCCACATCACCGCTCGGCGAACTCGGACACTGGCCTTCTTGGCCCGATGCTGCCTC
Source organism: uncultured Nannocystaceae bacterium (assembly GCA_964352485.1). Taxonomy (GTDB): domain Bacteria; phylum Myxococcota_A; class Polyangia; order Nannocystales; family Nannocystaceae; genus CAJXVA01. The sequence continues at coordinate 1,870 of CAYGTG010000021.1, forward strand.
GTAGCGTCGCTCGGACTGACGGCCGCGTGCGCCGACTGCGACCAGGACTTTTGCGAGGAAGAGTGTGACTGGGGATATACCAACGGGGAGTCGGAGCTTCAGGAGTGTTACCGAGCGTGCGCGGAGGAAGCAGAGGCTTGCCGCGGCCCCAAGCGTCGGCGTTAGGATCCTGGTCGCAGGCGCAACGTCCGCTTGCGGCATGCCGGTACAGCGGCGAGCCCCTCGCAGGTGGGTTCTACGCAGCAGAACTTCATCGGCGATGACCCAAGGGCCCAGAAGCCCAAGGATGGTGGTGGGCGAGACCGGCTGAGCACGGACGGAGAGTGCATAGAACGACGGATTCGAGCGTCCATTCATGCGTCGTGCCGGTTTCTCTCGCCCGTCTCGGTCGCGCATCACTGCTCATGCTCGCCGTGGGCTGTCGGCCCCCAGCGGCACCCGCACCGGTCGAGCCAACTGAGGCCACGAAGACGCAAGACCACACGGGGCAGACCCATGAGAACCACACGGGGCTCTCACGTGAGAACGAGGATCCAGGACAACGCCCGTCTGTCTCGGTCGGTGCTGCACAGGCGGAGCGGCTTCTCGTCGCAGAGGCGGTGCTGCGGTGGCTGGCTCTCAACAGCGGTCGGTCGGTCAAGACGGCGGCCGCGTTGTGCGTGACCGTCTCCGAGGCCCCAGCGCCGCAGTGGCTGATGCTACGGCTGCAGCGGCAACAGCCGCCCATGCACTCAGGATGCGGCGGAGGGCAGGGCAGAGTGCTTCTCGACGTGAGCCACATCGAATTCGACGGAACTGAGCAGGCAACCGCCCGCGGGATGTTCTACGTGGGTCCTTGGAATGGTGAGGGCTCCGCGTTTACCTTGACCCGAGCGGCCAGCGGATGGGCGGTACGGGACGTCGAGCTGATGTGGATCATCTAGCCTGAGGATCGAAGACGCCGTGCTCGCGGCTCCATCCGACGAGCAGGTCGACGAACGCTCGCACCTTGGCCGGCAGATGCGCCCGTTCGGCGTACAGCACCCGGACCGTCCCTTCAGCACCGACGACGCCCTCCAGGATGGGCCTCAGCTCGCCGCGCTCCCGCGGGCCTTTGGCGAAGCTCTCGGGAACAAGCGCAATGCCGAGCCCCTCGAGCGCGGCGTGCACTCGGGTGAACAGATCATTGGAGGCGAAGCGGCCCGAGACGTCGATCCCCACCCCGTCGACGGTTGGCCACCGTGACGACGGCCCCTCGCCGACGGAGCCGATGCACTCGTGTTTGTGGAGCTCCGCGGCGGTCTGCGGCGTGCCTCTTTGGGACAGGTAGGTCGGGGAGGCCACGCAGACCAGGCGAGTTCGCGCGAGGAGTCGACCGACGAGCGACCCCTCATCGTTCGAGCCGGCGCGAACCACGACGTCTACGTGCTCGGCCACCAAGTCGACCATCCGAGCGGTGGCGAGGACCTCGAGCTGCACCTCGGGGTGACGGTCGAGGAAGGACGCGAACAGGGAACTCAACCACGCGTGCGAGCCGGTGGGGATGCTGACCCGCAGCACCCCGCGCGGCACATCGTCGAGCCGTGCGACGTCCTCATGGACCGCTCGAGCATCGTCGAGAACTCGCCGAGCCCTGGCGTAGAACAGCTCGCCGGCGTGGGTGAGAGTGAGCCGCCGCGACGTGCGGTGAGCCAGCCGCACTCCCAGCTGCGACTCTAGCCGGGAGAGCTGCCGGGACAGCGTGGCCCTCGGCACGCCCAACGCCCGCGCGGCGCCGCTGACTGACCCCTGCTCTGCGATCGCGACGAACTCCTCAAAGCCATCTGTGACACTCATCTGTGATCCGTATGCACAGCTGGCGTCCGCAGGAAGTCATTGTCGCCATGCAATCACGGTTTAGCCTGTGCCCATGTCCTCGCGCAACCGCCGAATTGGATTCTTGGTCACCACAGCGCTCGTCGCCGTACCCATGGCCTTGGCCGGCCTGGGATATCTGTCCCGCGCAGACGAGATCGTTCAGAACTTCGCGAACCTCGGCTACCCGCTCTACTTCGCCACCGTCCTGGGCATCTGGAAACTGCTCGGTGCGGCGGCGCTGTTGATCCGCGTGATGCCCAAGGCCACTGAGTGGGCCTACGCGGGCTTCACCTTCGTGCTCACCGGCGCGGCCGTCTCCCACATCGCAGCGGGCGAGCCATTCAGCACGGCCGTGCCACCGTTGGTGATGCTCGGGCTGCTCGCGGCATCGTACCGCCTTCAGCCCAAGGCTTGAACCCCGAGGGAGAGCCTCGCGCTGGCGCACTTCAACTGTCGCCGCCCGTCCGGGTCCGGGTCGCTCAACGCCGCCGCTGTCGACTGAAGCGATCTGTCTACGACGCGCTGCGTGGCACGGCGGTGATCAGCAGCTCGTGCTTCCCCGTGACGAACACCCGCTTGTGGTGCTGCTGGAAGTACTTCTTGTAGAAGGCGGCGGCCTTGAGCAGCAGCGACAGCTCGGGCTGCCGAAAGTTCACCATGCGCGTGCCGTGCAAGAGTTCGCCGTCGAGGTAGCGGCAGTTGGGGAGACCTAGAATGACCGATCCGCGCGGCTCGAGCAGGCGTTGAACCATGTGGCGTAGCAAGGCGCGATCGTCGATGCCTGGGCTTTGCAGCGTGTCGATGCAGATGACGAGGTCGTGGGGCTCGAGCGCGGGCAGCTCGTTGAGGTCGGCTTCGATGAAGTGGTGGCGTGGACCTAGGCGGGTGCGTGCTGCTTCCAGGGCCTCGACGTCATGGTCGACTCCCGTGCACTCCGCGTCCCGGTGGCGCTCGAGCACGGGCACGAGCTCGTCGCCAGCGTTCACGCCCAGGCTCAGCACGCGCGGGCGCTTGGGAAGACCGCATCGCTCGAGGGCGTCATCGAAGTCGATCAGGAAGTCCGGGTCCTCGAGCTTGCTGATGCGCCCGAAGCCGGATGTTGGGGCGTACTTGCCGGGCCCGCGGGACCCTCGCGGCAAGAGGGCTGCCGCGGGATCGAGCTTCGAGAAACGCAGGGCGATCATGTCGCCGCGACGCTCGGGCATGTGCAGCCGGAGCTCGAGACGGTCGGCGAGATCGGTCCACACGCGAAGCGGCCGATGTCGGAATGCATCCTCGGCTTCGCGGGAGCGCTCGCCAGGGTAGCGGCCGTGCCCAAGGTCGGGGTTCGGCACCTCGACCGTCACCGCTCCGTCCGCAGCGATTCGCTCTCGGACGTAGGCCAAGACGACGGACAGCGTTTCCCCCCGAAACGCGCGGGTCACGAGCCTCCCGTGGTGGTGCTCGTCGTGCCTCCGGTTGTATCGGTATCGGTATCGGTATCGGTATCGGTATCGGTATCGGTATCGGTGTCGGTGTCGGTGTCCGTGTCGGTATCCGTGTCGGTATCCGTGCCGCTGGACGAAGACGACGAAGACGAGGAAGACGAAGACGTCGTGTCCTCGGTTGTGCCGGAGTCGAGCGTCATGACTCCGGTGGTGGTTTCATCGCCGGTGGTGGTCTCATCGATCGTCGTCCCCACGCTGGTCACAGGGGGGGCGGTTGTCGTGTTGCTGCCGCCGGTCGTGCCTGCGGCGAGACAATCACCGATGCACACGGCTTGTCCGACGCAGCCGCTGAGGCACGCGCCCGCGGCGAGTACGAGCAGGGCGCGGATCATCCGCAAGGAGCGTCGACGTTGACCAACGTGGAGGGGCCGAACTCAGCCTCGAACGCGCTTGCTGCCTTGCGCGCCTCTTCGGTCCGCTGCCCTTTGCAAAGCGTGCGCACTCGAAGCGCGGCGGCTTCGAGCGAGAACGTGCCTCGGGGGAAGTCCCGGAGGTAGCGATCGATGCGCTCGAGGGCCGCGCGGGTATCGTTGCGGCGGGAGGCGATTTTGGCTTGTTCGAACCGCTCGAGCTCCGCTGCGAAAGGCTCGGGCTTGGTCTGCACGTCGTGAGCTCGAACCCGGCTGGTGGGGGGCTGCTTGGGACGAGCCTTTGCCGACCCGGAAAGGAGCGCGATCATCGAAGGCGCGAGCGGGACGTCGGTCGTCGAGTCGTCGCTTGAGCTGAGGGCGACCGCGAGTGAGGCTGGCGCGGACCGTGCCGGAAGCATGGGCGCTGGAGTCCGCGGCGGGACGGTTGTGGCGACGGCGATCGGATGAGCTGACGCCAGGGCAGGCGTATGACTGGGCGACTGCGTGCCATCGGTCATCGTCGCGGCGGCGGCGGTGGTGCCTCCGATGACCGCAGCGGCGATGGCAAGCTTTCCGAAGAAGCCAGAGGTGACCCCCAAGCCCGCGAGTCCGGTCGTGGCGACGGCGGCCTTGGTCATGCCCAACTTCGCAACCAGCAGGCACCAGGCGCGACGTCCGGCACCCGCGGCTGGCCGGGTTTCCGAGACGTTGCGAACCGTGGCGCGGTAGGTCTCCATGTTCGCCTCGCGTCGGGCGCGGCGGGAGACGTGCTGCCGCGCTGCACGGAGCCGGGCGTAGATCGTGTTGAGGTTGGCGCCCAGCATCGAGGCGATCTCAGGCGCCCGCATCTGCTCGAACTCGGAGAGCACAAACACGGCTCGCTTGTCCTCGTCGAGCTCGTCGAGCCAGTCCTGAAGCTGCTGCAGCGCTTCGTTGCAGCTCAGGGCGTTGTCGGGTCGGCCAAGCTCGGTGGGGGTGTCGGCCTCGGGCTCATCTTGGGCGCGCCGGCGGGCGCGGTCCCGGTAGCGCAGGGCAATGCGGCGGGCGATCGCGAACAGCCAGGTGCGGACCGCTGCGCGACCTTCGAACGCGTGCAGCTTGCGGTGCACGACGATGAAGACGTCCTGAACCGCGTCGTCCACCGTCGGTTCGTCCACACCCAGTCGCAGCAGGCTGCGCCACACGAAGGTGTAGTGGCGTCGGTACACCTCACGGAAGCTCGGCGGCGGCTCCATGACGGGCACCGGGCGACTCACGTGGGATTCCGCTGCTCCTGAAAAAGGCACGACTACATAAGTGTTATGGAGTTTGGCTCCGAGATCCGTCAGAAAATCTTGTTTGGGCGAAGATTCTTTGGTTTGGAAGGTTGTGCATATCACGCACCCTGTCATTCCGCTTGGGGCGCAGATGCCGAGCACCTGGGTGCAACTGCCTCGCAGAGCACCCGGTTGGCGTTTCGCGCCGGAGTCTGCCACTGGCACACCTGGTAGGCTGCCCGACGATTGCCGACGCTCACAGAGACGCCCTTCGAGGGGTTCGCGATTGCGGCCGAAGAGCCGGTTCCCTCGCGCCTCGGCCGATTCACCGTCCTGCGCGAGCTGGGCTCTGGTGGCATGGGCGTGGTTTACGCGGCCTACGACGAGCGCCTCGACCGAAAGGTGGCGATCAAGCTCCTTCACGCGGCGGCCACCGGTGACAGCATCGGCCGGGCCAGGCTGGTCCGGGAGGCCCAGACCATGGCCAAAGTCGCGCACCCCAACGTGGCGCACGTCTACGAGGTTGCCCAGCAGGATCATCGCGTCTACGTGGTCATGCAGTTCATCGACGGCGTCGATCTCGCGGCGTGGCGGAAACGAGACGCTCCTGGGTGGGAGGCAGCCGCGCGGGCGTATTTGCAGGCCGGCCGAGGCCTTGCGGCTGCGCACGCGGCCGGGCTGGTGCATCGGGACTTCAAGCCCAGCAACGTGATGATCGACCCGTCCGGACATGTCCGGGTGCTCGACTTTGGCATCGCGCGAGGGCTGGACGACATCGCAGCGACCGTACGCGAATCCGACCTGTCCCTCGAAGGCATGGACGAGCTTCTGACGCGGACCGGCGCTCTGGTAGGGACCCCCGCGTATCTGCCACCGGAGGTCCTGCGCGGCGACAAGGCGGATGAGCGAAGCGACCAGTTTTCCTTCTGCGTCTCGATGTTCGAGACCACCTACGGCAAGCGCCCGTTCGGCACCGGAAAGACCGCCGACCTCATTGTGGCACTGCTCGACGGCCGACCGCCGCAGAAGCCGGAGGGCAATGTGCCGGGGTGGGTGTTTCGAGTGCTCAGCCGTGGACTTCGTGCCGACCCAAAGGATCGCTACGACTCCATGGAGTCGCTTCTGCAGGCGATCGAACGCGGTCTGCGGGGCAAGCGTGCTTGGGTGGGTTTTGCCTCGGTCGGTGGGTTGGCCGCGGTCGGCGGTGTCGCGCTCGCGCTGGGCGGAGCCGTCACCCCCGACCCATGCCCGATCGACCGCGACGCGCTGGGCGAAGCCTGGAGCGACGCTCGCCGCCGCGCGGTGGAGTCTTCGGTCACCACCCTGGCGGCAACGTTCGCGGACCAGGCGTGGGCGCGGGTCGAGGCGCGGGTCGATTCCTATGCGGACGCGTGGGTCGAAGGGATGCGCGATGCCTGCGAGGCGACCCGCGTTCGGGGGGTGCAGTCCGAGCGAGCGTTCGACCTCCGGGTCCACTGCCTTTCGGAGCGACGGCGCGAACTCGAGGCGCTGACGCGCGTGCTCACCGAAGCAGATCTCGAGACGCTGAAGCAGGTGGACGAGATGCTGGGCGCCCTCAGACCGGTGCGTACCTGCGAGTCGCCATCGTCATTGCTCGCCGACGATCCTCCTCCGGGCATGGCCGAGGAGGTCGATGCGGTTCGCATCGAGCTCGCCAGGGCCCTCGCGCTCGAACGAGCCGGGCGCGACGCGGAAGGAACAACCCTCGCGGAGGCCTTGGTGGGTCGGGCCGACGCGATCGACATGCCGTCGCTGCAGATCTTGGTCGCACATCGCGTTGCCGCGGTCTTGCGAAACACCGGCAAGTACGACCGTTCGCTGGTCCTGTATCGGCGCGCATACTTCGGCTTCATCGCCCGCGCAGACGCTGTTGGCGCGACCGCGGCCGCCACCGACATCGCGGGACTGCACGTTCTTCGGGGCGAGTTCTCCGCGGGAGCGGAGTGGATTCGCCACGCCGAGGCGTCGCTGTCGAGTCTCTCCGATCCGCCGCCCAAGCTTCGTGTCGACTTTGGCTATGCGCGTGCCTCTCTCATCAAGGCGCAGGGTGACTTGGAAGAAGCGGGCCGGCTGCTCGACGAGGCGATCGAGCTTGCTGAGGCAAGCGGATTCACCGACCTTCGCGCGAATCGGCTTCGCGCCGATGTGTTCATGTGGCGAGGCGCCTGGGCGCAGGCCATCGACATGTACGAAGCCGACATCGCCGGCTGTGCAGAACGGGTTGGGTCTGAGCACCCGCAGTGCATCATGCTCGAAGGGAACCTGGCGTTCACGCTGCTGAAGAAGGGGGACATCGAGCAGGCGCGTGCGCGGTTCGACGACCTCGTGACGCGGGCTCGGGTTTCCTTCGGCGAGGCCTACGCCTCAGACATCGACACCATCCTCAACAACGCCGCAGGCGCCTACGAGCGCGTCGGCTTGTACGACGCTGCGCAGCAGCTGTTCGAGGAGGTTCACGCCAGCCGAACGGTGCGCCTGGGCCCCGAACACCCTCTCACCGCCCACCCTCTCAACAACCTGGGGAATGTGTTCGTCTCCCTGGAGGATTGGGACAAGGCCGAAGAGAATTTCTCCAAGGCGCTGGTCATCCTGGAGAAGGCGCAGGGCCCGATGCATTTCCACGTGTCGTTCCCGGTGCACGGTCTGGGCCTGGTGGCGCGAGGTCGGGGCGACGTGGAGTCCGAGGTTCGGTTCTTCCGCCGGGAAGCCGAGATTCGGGCGGCGGGGGACGGGTCACCGGAGTCGAAAGCGACGTCCTGGTTGGAGCTGGCCCACTCGTTGTCGAAGCTGCCCGGGAACGAAGCCGAGGCCCGAGGCGCGGCAGAGCACGCTCGCGCGGCGCTCGAAGCCGCCAAGGACGAGGAGGGCGAGGATTTGGACGAGGTTCGGGCCGAGCTCCACAGGTGGTTTGAATCGCATCCACAGTAGTGGCGCTGTGCGGCCGGAGTTCTCCCGCCGAACGCTCTGCACAACAGTGTTGCGCTGACGCGGTCGACGGTCCGACGCCTCTCGCGCTAAGAGCACGTGGATGGGCAAAGTGATTCGGGGCGAGTGGGTGGCCGATGACGTGGCGGCGACGGATGCACAGGGTCGCTGGGCTCGCACGCCGACGGTCTGCCGCGGCTGGATTCGGGCCGACGGGTCCACGGAACATCAGCCCGAGCGCGGCCGGTACCATCTTTGGCTCGCGTGGAATTGCACATGGTCACAGCGCACACTGATCGCGCGCAACGTGCTCGGACTGCAGGACGTGATCTCGTACTCCTCGGCGCACTGGCATCGAAACGATGGGGGGTGGTGGTTCCACGAAGGCATCGACGAACTGCAACCCGACGAAGACCAGCCTCGCGAGAGCTTCAGTCGTGACGATGGCTTTTCGACCGCGCCACCCGACCGGGGGCTGTCGCTGTGGAAGGCGTACGTGGCCGGGGATCCCGAGTACACGGGGCGGGCCTCCGTGCCGCTTCTTTGGGACCGAAAGCTCGGCAGAGCCGTGAGCAACGAGTCGGCGGACATTCTTCGAATGGTCGAGCGCGAGTTTGCATCCCTGCAGAGCAACACGGTCGACCTCCTGCCGATCGATCTCCTCGCCGACATCGACGCGGTGGCGGCCTGGGTCTACACCGACATCAACAACGGCGTGTACAAGGCCGGGTTTGCGCAGTCGCAGGGCGCCTATGATGACGCGGTTGCGCAGCTCTTTGCGGCGTTGGACCGGGCGGAGGCCAGGCTCTCGAGACACCGCTACTTGTGCGGTGACCGGCTGACCGAGGCCGACCTGCGGCTGTTTCCAACGCTGGTGCGGTTTGACCCGGTGTATTTCAGCCACTTCAAGTGCAACGTCCGGAGGATCTCCGACTACCCCAACCTCGGCCCCTACCTTCGCGACCTCTACCAGACGCCTGGCTTCGCCTCCACGGTGCGAGTGGACCTGTATCAGCTGGGGTACATGGGTCGCAGCGAGCGGCTGAACCCCAGCCGAATCATCCCGATGGGGCAGGGTCCGGATCTTTCGCAGCCCCACGATCGCGATCGGCTGGGGCGACGAAGACTCGGGGGCACACAGAGCTGACGCCTACCGACCCGTGGTTTCGGGGACGCCATACTCGGGCCCGCCGATGCTGGTGCTGCTGCCCTCTCCAGTGGAGGAGCCGTCGGTGTCGGTGTCGCTGCCGCTCGAGCCTCCCGAAGAGGACGTGGCGGGAAAGTCGGTGGTACCGACGCCGTAGGCAGGCTCGGGTCCAGGTCCGGTGGAGGGGTCGAGGGTGGTCGCGGTCATGTCTGAACCGGTGCTGCTCATCGTCGGATCCGTGGAGCCGCTCGAGCCTGAGGTCATGGTGGCCGAGCTGGCGCCGGTGTCGTCGGTGTCGTCGTCCGCCGGGCAGGCGGTGAGGCTCAGACCCATGAGCATCGCCCCGGCGGTTCGGACCACGGTCCGGAGATCGTTTCGAAGCCGACTCCCGCACTGCGGGCACGCGGACTCGTCGGCGCGGACATAGGTGCTGCACGAAGGACAAGCGACAAGTTTTCCCATGCCGCAAGTCTAAGCCGATTCTTCGAGGGCTGTGGCCGCAAGCACTGCGGAGGATGGGAGCGTGCATCTTGGACCTCTTCCGTCTCGGGGGTCGGTTTGCACCTGCGTTTCGGCTCCTACCCAGTTGCTGCTACCTTGCGCACCGCCATGTTTGGCACTCGAGCACATTCTCTAGCTTTCCTTTCTCTCTTGACCGCAGTTGGATGCGGAGACGACACGACGTCTGCAGAGGGCTCTGCGTCGAGTACGTCCTCGACCTCGGGTGTCGACGCGGGCTCGTCGTCTGACAGCACGAGCGCCGCGGTCACCGGCAGCACGACGCTCGGTTCAACCTCGGGCGCGGGCTCGGGCTCGGGCTCGGGCTCGAGCACCGCGACCGGGGAGCCGAGCAGCTCGAGTGGCGCCGAGACCAGCGGCACCTCGGACGCGAGCACGAGCGAGGGCACGACGTCGACGACGTCGACCGGCGAGACCGGAGACGAGACCGGCGGGGTTGCAACGGTCTGTGAAGACGGCGGCGCGCTGGTGCTGAGCTGGAGTCTGCAGGTTCCCGGCGGCGTCTACCCCGACGACATCCCAGAAGACCTCACGGCGACGTGCTCGTTCGCTCCGTCGATGACCGCAGGGGAGATTCCCTTCACGTGCGACGGCGTCGATTTCCTGGTCGCGATCGAGAGCACGCCGATGGCGGTGCTGCCCGACGAAGCGCAGTCGGTCGAGGTTCGTATCCACCGGCAGGTCGGGCCTCTGGGCTTTCCCGACTTCTGGGTGGAGCTCGGTTTCGCCGACGGACAGCGGGTGTGGCTCATCAACAGCTCGGTGCTGGCGCCCAACAACAACACCGTCGAGCTTCCCTACGACATGGCGCTCAGCGATCAGGATTGCGGCCCCTACAACATTGGTAATCCGATCCAGCCGGAGGACCCGTGCGGCGAGCAGATGTGGCTCGGCCTGGAGCTCGACCTCGACGCCAACCTCACCGTCTTTCACGGGGCGCAGGCCGACGGAACCAGCGGGGGCACCGGCGTCGGTTTTTGGGTGGCAACCGCGCGGGACTATGGCGTGCTGCCGAAGTTCTGCGACTTCTCGGCGACCTTCTATTCGGCGATGGTCGTCACCGACGCGGAGTAGCGCTCACGCTGCAAACCCACCTCGCCCCGGGCGGTCAGAACAGCTTGAGCTCGATGCCGAGGCTGAGCTGCAGGCCGATCGGGGCGGAGGTGTAGAGCGCATCGCCGTCCTGGCCCACGCGGAACGACGGCCGGCGCACAGCCGCGAGCACGCCAAGGCCCGCGTAGATCCCAAGATCGGGGATCGGGGACCAGATCGTCGCGCCCTCCGCCGTGAGCCCAACCGCCGGACTCCATGCGGCGCTGGGCTGGAGGGCACCGCGGGTCGCAACGCCGCGCAGACCCCCTGCACGCACGCCGCCGCACAGCGGAAACTCCCAGCGCTCGAAGCTCGACACCCAGCAGCCGCGCATGGACCCCACCACCGCCTGAAACGACCCGGCAACGTCGTCCACACGTTCGACCCGCGGGATGGCGTAGTCGATTTGGGCCTCGATCCGGAATGAGCGGCGTTGATAGCCGCCGGCCAGGCCCACGCCGCCGAAGAAGCCGGGCCGTTCCCCAACGCCGCTGTGGGTGATCAGGCGCAGGATTCCCGCGCTGTTGGGTCGACGCGCGGGTGGTCTGCGCCGGGCGTTGCGTTCGTCGCGTCGAGTCCGAACCGCGACCGTCTCGGGGGCCGGCCCCGAGCCGACGGTGGGTGCGACGCCCTCCGTGGCCGGCTCGGGTCTTGGCTCGTCTTCGAGCGCAAGAAAGTCGTCGGGCGCCTGCACGAGGTCTCGGACGCCCTGGCTCGTTCCGACCACGTCCACGTGCACGGCGATCACGAGCGCGGCCGCTTTGGTCAGCATCTCGCATGACGGGGCATCGAGCTCGCGCACCGTGGTTTGTCCGGGCCTGGTGAGTGACAGGCTCAGGTGCCAAGCGCCATCGCGAGGCTCGGCCGCCGCATCGATGCGCAGCGCATGGGACTCGCTTTGGGCAAGGTAGCGCTCGACCTGCGACGCGAGCTCCTGTGCGTTGCTGCAGCCCGAAGGCGCCGTCCATGTAAAGTCCAGCCCGCCAGCGGTCGCCCGGTCGGGCTCTGGGGCCGCCGGAACGGTGATCGCCGGCGGATCCGGAGGCAGCTGCGGAGGCCCAAATGGCACGCGGCGCAACGATGCCACACCTGTGAGGTCGGTCCGACCCCGCGGACCGCCCTATCTGCTGTACGGGTTCGAACACGCCGCTGCGACCTCCGACGGGGGAAGCCGTTCCCAGCGCGAACCCGCGGTTTACCCGCCACGGGCGGCGCGACGACTCAACTTTTTGGGCCGCGTGGGGCAGGTGCCCATGCCATCGTTTGCACATGGAATGGCGTGTCACCACGGTGGACTTGCGTGCGGTCGTCGCTGGAGCGGGGTTGTTCTGCGCTTGTGGGGACGACGCTCCTGCGCCGCTCGACACCAGCGCGCCAACGAGCAGCACCACCGGGATGATCACCTCGGGCATCGACGCCACAACAACCGGGGACGGAAGCTCAAGCACGACGGGTGCTTCCGGCGGTCTCGGAGCGCCGGTCGAGATCCTCACAGACGCCCTCGGCATGCCGCACATCTACGCGCAGTCGGACCACGACCTCCTGTACGCCTCGGGGTACCAGATGGCCACGGATCGACTGTTCCAGCTCGACCTGATGCGCCGACGCGCGATGGGGACCCGTGCACAGGTCCTGGGCCCGAGCTACTACGAGTCCGATCGAACGTCGCGGTTGTTCGACTTCCCTCGCTGGGGACAAGCCAACGCCGAGCGGTTCGTCGAGAGTGACCCCGAGGGACATGCGGCGATCAGCGCCTGGCTGGACGGCGTAAACCGGCGGATCGAACAGGTGCGAAGCGGAGATGTCCCGCTGCCGTATGGGTTCGGACCCGACGAGCTGGACTACATGCCCGAGCCGATGACCATGGACGAGCACTCGGCGGTCATCAAGCTGATCATGTTCGGCAACTCCAACTCGCTCGAGCGCGAACTGCTGGCGACCATCGTTCAACGCAATTTCTCCGACGCCTGGGCGTTGCTCGAGCTGGCCCGGCCTGCGTTCAATGTGGCCACCATGCCCGTGGACGAGCTGCCCCAAGGCGCGCCCGCGCCGGGACCGGGCGTCCAACAGCCGACGCCTCCGCCCATCGATGCCACGCCCGAGGAAATCGCGGCCGCCTTCCGGCAGTTCCACGAGGTGATGTCCGATTTTCCCACGACGGGCAGCAACAACTGGGCGGTCGCGGGCGAGCACACCTCCAACGGTCGGTCGATGATCGCCGGTGACCCGCACCAGCCCCTGGACAGCCCCTCTCTCATGTATGCGCAGCATCTCAACAGCGCCGACGCGGGAGGCACGATCGATGCGATGGGTTGGTCATTCGTAGGCGCGGCGGGCGTGCACCTGGGACGCAACGCGCACGTGCATTGGTCGCAGACCACGAACTTCGCGGATGTCATGGATATCTGGGAGGTGCCCGTGGGGGACGGCACCGTCACCGCAGGTGGTCAGTCCGTTGCGACCACGGACCGAGTCGAGGTGATCGAGATCGCGGGTGAAGAGGACCGGACCGAGACGTTCATCGATGTGGACGGCTATGGCGTCATCCTGCCCAACGACCTCTTGCCGATCCCAATCGCAGCTCCGGGCAACGGATTGCTCCTCAACTGGACGGGGTTCGCCGCAACCAACGAAGAGGCGTCTTTCCTTCAGATCAACCGCGCCGCCAACATCGAAGAGGTCGAAGCCGGGGTCGACAAGTTCGAGGTCGGGGGCTTCAACTTCGTGTGCGCCGACGCCGACAACATCTCGTACCGTGTCAACATTCGCGTGCCGGACCGCGGCGATCCCAGCGCTCGGCAGATGCCCTACGTGGTGCTCGATGGCAGCGATGCCGGGAGCTACTGGAGCACCGATCTTCCGCCCGAGCGGCTCCCTCGCTCGCGCGGCGAGGCACAGGGGTGGGTCGCAACGGCCAACAACGACCCGTGGGGCTTCACCTTCGATGGGGATGTCTCCAACGACCCCTGGTACTACGGATACTTCTACGCCGCGGGGCACCGCGCTCAGCGACTCCAGGACGAGCTGACTCGCCTGACCGCCCGAGGGAACGTGACCCTCGAGGACATGCAGGCGCTGCAGACCGACGTCCATGCGACCACGGCCGACCTCATGGTTCCAGTCATCGAGACCGCATGGGCCAACGCCTTGGCGGGCGACAAGGCACTCGCCAGCTTCGCCGAAAGCGAAGACTTGCAGGCGTTGGTCGACGCGCTGAGCGGCTGGGACCGGCGAATGGCCCGCGACTCCTCGGCCGCGCTCGCGTACCACGTGTGGTTGCTGCTGCTGACCGAAGAGGTGATCGCCGACGACCTCTCGGTGCTCTACCAAACGATTCTGGAGGCGGAGTCCCCCTTCATCATCAAGATCCCCATGCTGGCCGTCCTTGGCGAGTACCCACAAAGCGAGGGCCTGCTTCAGGGGGGCCGTGACGTGCGGGTGCTGGCAGCGCTGCAGCGAACCGCATCGGTGTTGAACTCGCGCTTCGGTGGCGTGGCATCGAAGAACTACACCTGGGCCGATGTGCACGGCACCAACTTCGACAACCCCTACGGCGAGGCGCTGAACCTGGGGTTTGTGCAGTCCGACGGCGGCGAAGACACGGTCAACGTCAGCTCGAGCAGATTCCTGGACGCCAAGGGCGGCATCGCGGAGCGTTTCGACTCGACGAGCGGCGCGATCTTTCGGGTGGTGACGACCTTCGACGAAGACGGCACCCCGCGCTCGTTCGCCAACTTCCCGCCGGGCAACGTCGAGGACCCCACTTCACTCGGATTCTCCAATACGCTCGAAGACTGGGTCGAGGGCAGCTACACCGAGCTGGCGTTTCGTCGGGCGGATGTCGAGGAGGCTGCGGTGGAAACGCGGACGCTCGAGCCTGCCGATCATCCCGGCAGCTGAGGTCAGGCGCGATCAGGGCAAGAGCTTGATGGTTGCTTCCTCGAGGCCGGTGATGATGACGTTGCCGTCGTGCGTCTTGCCAAAGGGGCGGAGCCTGGAGTGAAGCCGACGGAGGACGACGGTTCGCCGCGGTGTCCGGAGTACATGTGGTACGGTGTGTGCTGGTAGCAGGCACCGTATGAGCGCATGGGTTGTACGAAAGCAGTGGTCGGCGTCCTTGGAGATTGATCTCGCCCGCCATGCGGCGCGCCTGACGAAGCAAGCCACGATCCTGGGCCAGCGGCGCTTCGTTTGCGAAGACTTGATCCTGGCCGCGTTGATCGACTTCGCGAAGCAGCACGAACTCCCGGTACGAATCACCAACGGACAAGGGGTGTTCGACCCGCGGGACCACCGCTTCGCCACGGTGGAACAGTTTCGCGACGAGGTGTTCAAGACCACCGGCGCCGACGACCTCGTTCGGCCCGAGAACACCATCGATCGCGGCCAGTTTCGTCCGCTGAAGATGGACCCCATGAAGCTGTGGAGCCCGGAGCCGGACCCGGACACCCAGAAGGCGCTGGAGCGGTTTGGGATGTCGAGCTGCGTGCCGATGCTGCGGCGTGCTGACCCCGGCGACATGCTGCTGTTGAAGGACCTCTACACGGGGTCCGAGGTCAGCCACTGCCAGCTCATCCTGCGTCGCTCCGGGTCTGAGCTGCGGATCCTGCAGGGGAACTTTCGCACCCGTCTGTCGAGCCGCAATCCCCGACGTGGCCAGTATCAGCGGTCGTTCCACCCGTGCTTGCCGGTCGAGGAGCGGTTGTCGACGATCTTCGGGGGGGGTCCTGGAGATCCCCGCAGCCAGTGCTACCTGGGCCAGGACTTGGAGGAAGGGACGTTTCGCTTCGAGGACCTGAGCTACCAGCGGGCCTCGCAGGGGAGCCCGAAGAACAATCTCTCGCAGGTCCTGTCGGCGGGTGCCCACCTGCGGCGTTGGAACGTTCAGGCCTTCGCCTAGTCAGCCGTAGCCGGTTTTTTCCTCATTAGAGGCCCGAATCCCCAGCAACACGACGAGCGCGAAGGCGACCAGGTCGGTCGGCGCGCGGGTCGAGACTCGACAGCCCGAGGGCGACTCGATCGGAGGGGGCTGCGAATCGGTCTGGAGACCCTCCAGAAACTCCAGGTACGGGCGTGCCTCGAGTATCAGACGAGTCGGCGAGCACTCGCCGGAGACCAGCGAGCCCGACTCCCCCGCATACGCAAACACGAGGTAGGTCTTCCCCTCCTCGTAGGTGCGATCGCACGAACTCATCGTATACGTCCGGCCCTCTCGCTGAGTTCCGCTGTGGAGGACGACCGAGTCCTCTTGAGGCCCCTTGAAGCTGCGCAACACTTCAAACGGGTTCACGAGGACATCCCCTTCCCAACGCTCTTGTGCAGCCCGGCCCTCGAACACCGCGTCGGCTTCATCGACCAACGCTTGGAACTCCGCATCGTTGGTCGGCTCGTCTCCAAGACAACTGCATGCCCGCGCAACGCTCGGGCACACCAGCCACAGCGCCAGAGCAAAGAACACGCTTCTCATCGGTGTCACGATACCGCAGTCGACCGGGAGAACCCTACGGCGTGAAAGCCATGGACGGGCAGGGCGTTGGCTTTTCCAGATGCGGCAGCGGTATTGGGCGCCCTCGTTGCTTGCGCCGATCGGCTCAGCATCGGCTCGTACGACGATCTCGAGGTCGCAACGTTCGACGTCGAGCTGGAGCTCGAGCAAGGCGACATCGTCGGCTCCCGCATCGTTGCCGAACGCGTTCCCTACTTTGCGACGCACCATTGTCTGGAGCAGGCTCTCGAGGCCGCCGACGGGATCGGTGCGTACACGGGCCGGCTGTCGTTGACGGTCTCGCTATGGCAGGACGAGCTGCAACCGCCCGTGGCACGCAACCTGTAGCCTCCGGTCTCCCTCCCGGTATGCAGAGCTCGGCAGTACTGGACTCATCCGCTTCGCCTCGTGCAGGCTGCCGAGACTTTTAGCTTTTTCGCCATGTTGGGTTTTTTGTCGAACAACGTTCAAAAAAGTGGTCGACAGCAGGCAAGACCGCGCCCATCTTGTTTTTGAACGGTGTTCGAAACTATGGTGACCGAACGAAAGACGCCGAAGGGCCAAGCCACCGCCGAGCACATTCTCGAGACGGCCCTGGGCCTGTTCCGCGAGCGTGGCTTCGAGGCGACGAGCATGCGGGACATCGCGGCGGCGGCCGGCAAGTCGCTCGGCGCCGCATACCACTACTTCGCCTCCAAGGACGCGATCGTGGCAGCGTACTTCGAGCACACGCAACTCGAGCACGAGCGGCGGATGGAGGACACGACCGGGCTGTCGGTCGGTGAGCATGTGACGCGGGCGATCTCCACCAAGCTCGACGTCGTCGAGGGGGACCGCAAGCTACTGGCCGCCCAGCTCGCGACGCTCGCCAGCCCGGATCACCCGATGTCGCTGTTCGCCTCCCAGAGCGACCTGCGCGGGCGGAGCGTCGCCTTGTTTGCGCGAGCGTTCGACTCCACCAACCTCGATACGCCGACGCGCGAGCTCGCGGCCCACGCGGCCTGGATGCTTCACCTTGGGGTGCTCCTGCACTTCGTCCACGACCGTTCAGACGACGCCTCGAAATCACGTCGTCTCGCCGCGGCCCTGGGATCCACCTTCGGCCAGCTCGTTTCGCTGGCCTCCACACCCTTTGCCCGACCCTTCATTGAGCAGACGATCCGTCTCGCTCGCGAGCTCGGCATGGAGAACCTCTGATGAACGCAATCCACACAGCCCTCCAAATGGCCGAGGCGGTCCTCGGCGTTGGCATCCTCGCGACCCTCATCTTCGGGCTCGCCTTCCTCCTCACGGTTGTTCCCACGATCGCCCCAGGTGCAGTGCTGATCGGCATCCTCGATCGGCGTCTGGCTCGTCCTGACCCGATCGATAACGTCGCGGTTCGGCGACGTCTCGGTATCATGCTCACGACCCTCGTCATCACCGCGCTGGCCGCTCTCCGAGCCACGGTCGCGTACCACGACGACACGCCGGAGCCGGCCTGGGGCACCGCGTTGATCGTGGCCGGGCTCCTGCAGCTCGCAACGGCCGCCGTCACGCTCCGGCGTGATGCTCCGTGGCGGCCCCATCGGTTGCTCGTCGCGGACCTTGGTCTGCCCTTTCTCGTGGGGCTTGCGTTGGTCTACGCGAGGCCCTTGCTCACTCTCCTGGGGTGAGCCGCGGCTTGCACCATCGCGCCGGCGCATCGCCGCGACCGAAGGCTTATGCCCCATCGCCGGTTTCGCGAAGATGGTAGCCTCCGGTCCGGTGCTGCCACGAATACGGCGATGGTGGGCGCTCGCGCTGATGCTCGGCGCCGGTGCCTGTGGGACGGAGAGCACGTTCGTGTGCTCGGACGACTCGTCGTGTGCGGACGGTCGGTGCGAGCCGATCGGCTACTGCAGCTTTCCCGCTGCGGACTGCCCGTCCGGTTGGCGGTACGGCCAGTTCAGCGGCCCGTTTGCAGGCCAATGCGTGATGGACGACGACGCACTCCCCACGTCCACGGCGGGATCTGGAGCGTCTTCGACCGCGGCGGACGGCGACGGGGCGACCGGACAACCGGAGACGTCCTCTGCGTCTTCGGTGGACAGCGACGGACCCGACGCCAGCGGGGGGCTACCCGACTGCGCCGGGGGAAGCTCGTGCTTCGAGATCCCTCAGGGCTGGGACGGACCCGTCCGACTGTTCGACGATGGGGGAGCTTGCGCCGAGGTCGTGCATGAGGGGGCTTTGTCATACGAGGGGGCTTGGGAGTGCAGCTGCTCCTGCGAACCCACCGGGCCCACGTCATGCGCGGACGTCGACGTCGAGCTGCAGATCTTTGAGGGGGCCGGCTGCCCGGGTGCGCCATTCGCCACCGAGCAACTCTCCGAAACGTGCCAAGACTTCGACTACGCGGAACCCCACAGCCTGCGCGCCGTCGCCGGGGGCATGGGGTCGTGTGATGCAGATACCGTGGTCGACGCCGAGGCGGTGGCGGCGGTCGAGCCTCGCGCCGTGTGTGGTGTGTCGGCGAGTCCACCGTGCTCCGGCGGCGTGTGCACCAGCGATGTTGGGCTTTGCATCCATGCGCAGGGGGAGGTCGAGTGCCCCGCAGGTTTCGATGAGCGCACCGTCGTGTATGCGTCCTTTGCCGACGGGCGGGGTTGCTCGTCCTGCGCCTGCGAGGCGCCCTACTCGTGCGGAGGCTCCTATCAAATCAAGTCGGCCGAGGTGGGCTGTGAAAACCCGGGGTCGGTCTTTCTGCCGATCGGCCCTTGCT
>CAYGTG010000022.1:0-16464 GCA_964352485.1 uncultured Nannocystaceae bacterium
GGCCCCCGAAGCCTGGCTCTCCCGCCGCATTTTTCCGGCCGGGAGCTGCAGCGCGAGTACCTGCCCAGGCTCCACCAACACCGCCCGGCGGGAGAGCCAGGCTTCGGGGGCCTGGTCCAGGATGTCGGCCATCTCGGCCTCGACGACCCAGATCTGCGTCTGCGGTCCTTCTGGATCGAAGTCGGCGTTGTTGACCTCAGCGTAGCGGCCGGCGTCGTCAGGGGTTCGGCCACCAACGCGCAGCGATCGCGAGACCCCGGCGGCCTCGATGGTGATCGTCCCCGAGGATCCGACCCCTACGCCGGCGCCATCACTCACCGCGCGGACGGTCGTAGCCATGCGTAGCGACGCCCAGAGGCCTTCGACAGCCCGGGGATCCGCGGGACCCGCCATCTCGCCATCCACGAGCAAGGCGTGCCCATCCGCGCTGGGCTGCAGCACGACGCTCGCCCCGTTGGCACGAGCCAGCGTGATGGAGGCCGTCTCCAACGTGATGTCTGGCAACGTTGGGAACACCCGACGTGCCGACGACCGGGTGGACACAAAGCCTGCCGGCCCGGCTTGGGGTGGCTCGCAGGCATGGACCGCCGCCACGAGGGCCGAAGCCACCGCCGCCCAGGCCCAAGTTGCAGGCTTCAGCATCATGTTCGCCGCCTCCACAGCACCCACAGCGCCAGTGCGATTCCGAAGCAGGGCAGGCCAAACAAGCACACCCAGACCATGCGCCGCAGCTGCTCGGGAAGCAGGACCAGCTTCACCGCGGTCCGCTCCCGAGGGCGGATGCCAAGCAACGTATCCTCCGCGGTCAACCAGCCCAGGGTGTTGAGGATGAGGTCGCGACCGTGGTCGTAGACAACGTCGTCGCGCAGGTACGCATTGAGGGCGAACTGGTCGGACCCGATCACCACAGCGCGGGCGTTGCCCAGGGTGCCGGCCGCCGCCAGAACGATGGGACCCCTCCCGTCGGCTTCGCCCTCCAGCTGGGGAGGCACCCCGGCCCGGATCCCTTCGATGTCGGCTTCGGCCCAGGCCGTCTCGGCACTGACAACCAGCGCTTCCGCCTTGGATCCGTCCTCTGCGTCGGTAAGGTCTAACTCCCGAACGAAGACGAAGCTGACCGCCCGGGAGACCAGTGCACGAACCGCAGGATGAGAGCTCCACCCCTGGTCGATCGTAAACGCCAGCATTGGTGTTGCCCCCGGCATCGGGTGGTCGGGGTCGAGCACGATGCGGTCCCGCGTGATGATGCCGAAGCGGCGCAGCAATGGCTCGAGCCCGTGCGCGGCCAAGCCGTTGGATCCGGGACGCACGACCGCGCCGCTGAGCACCAGGAACTTGCCCCCCTCGTCCGCATAGCGGGTCAGCGCCTGGACCTGAGGGCCTGGCAGCGGTCCAGACGGACCACCGACCAACACGACCGTACAGCCCTCGAGACCATCCGCCTGGTCGAGATTGGCGGTGCGAAGTTCAATGCCTGCATCCTAGATGAGGACGGAGAGGTGGGCGTAGCCGCCAAACGGCTCCAGGTTGTCGAACCGCGGCTCACCGTGCCCGGCGGTGGCGCACACCGTCACGTCCAGCGGCTTGGACACCGACAAGAACGCCGAGAGCAGCGCCTCTTCTCCGCGAAACTCCTGCACCCGAGGCCCCGTCGCTTGGACCTCGGCCCCGGTCGCATACGTGACCAAGTCACCCGGCAAGCGATGGGCACGGCGCTGATCGGCGCCCTGTCCGGCTCGAACCAGCACGACCCCGTCGGCCAGGTCGCGACCACCCAAGCCAAAGTCAGCCACGAGCTGCTCCGCCTCTTGGCGGTCCCGGTCGGGGTCGAGGAACTGCACCCGCAGCCCGTCGCTAGACTCGGTCATTCGCGAGAGCACCTCTCGCAGCTCCTGGGACAGCGGATTGGGTCGGCCCGCACCGATCGTCTCCGGCACGAGCACCCGAACGTCGATGGGACTCTCGAGATCCTGCAGGACGTCCCGCGCCCGATCGGAGAGCGCGTACATCTGCGAGGCGGTCCAGTCTTGCCGTACCGCATGGCGGCCCGCGAACCAGGCCGCATGCACGACCGCGACAGCGATGAGGACGGCACGGACGGTGCGATCGAGGTTGCGGCGTGGATCGATCGCGAGGACCGACGCAACGAGGGAAACCACGACGACCGCGGCATGCAGTCCGATCCATCGGGTGTCGACGATGCCTTGGGCCATCTCCTGCATCATCGAGAGCAGGCTGGTCTGCGCGAGCGCGTCCGCGATCGCAGGGGACTCGACCTGGTCGACCAACAAGCCGCAAAGCAGCAGGATCGTGCACGCGACGGAGGTCGAGATCGCGGCTTGGAGCTGCGACTTCGCGACCGCGCTCATCAGCAACCCCAACGCGAGAAAACTGCACCCGACCATGAACGTGCCCAGGTACCCCGCCGCGATCGGCCCCAGGTCGGGCTCCACGTTCGCGCCGCGCAGCAGCACGTAGAAGACCACCGTGGGAGACCACAGCGTGACGTAGAACACCACGACGCCGAGGAACTTTCCGAGCACCACCGTCACCGGACTGAGCGGTGCGGTGAGCAACGCTTCCAGCGTCCCCTGGCGTCGCTCTTCGGCCAGCAGACGCATGGCCAAGGACGCGCAAAGGAAAATCACCGGGAGCCAAAAAATGAAGAAGCTCCCGCCGAAGTAGAACTGCATGACCGGACCCGGTGCTGCCAGCGGATCGTTGAGGACCTGCAGCAGCAGCGAGAAGTTCCAGCCTTGCAACAAGAGGAACAACGAGCCCACCACATACGCCAACGGCGTGACGAACAGCGACAGCAGCTCGCGGTAGGCGAGCGCCAGCGTGCCGCGTACGGCGTGGATGAACTCGAGGGCCACGGGAGGGGGAAGGTATCGCAACCTCAGGCTCGACGTGCGCCGGTCACCGCTGCAAACCGCTCCTCGAGGCGGGTCCGACCCATCGAGAGCGTTCGCAGCTCGACCCCCGCCTGCGCGCAGGCACGGCCGACCGCGGCCAGCACCGCCTCGGGATCGTCGTCCGCTGACAGGGCCAGCCGCGCCGAGCAGACGCCGTCGTCTTCGCTCACCTCGAGCGCTCCCTGCACCGCGTGGGCCAGCAGTGCCTGAGTCTGCGCGGCGCCGGCGACCAACCGAACCTGGACGTGGCCCGTGGCCAGCGCATCATCGAGAGACTCGTCGACGACAACCCGCCCCTGCGAGAGGATCACAACCCGGTCACAGAGCGCTTCGACCTCGGCGAGGATGTGCGAGCTGAACACCAGCGTCTGGGCGCCCCCCAGCGCTCGGAGCATCGCGCGGATCTCGAGCACTTGGTTGGGATCGAGGCCGACGGTGGGCTCGTCGAGCACGATGAGCGGCGGAGCACCCAGCAGCGCATCCGCAATGCCCACCCGCTGCCGATAGCCCCGAGACAGCTGGGAGATCGGCTGCTTGAGGCGATCGGAGAGGCCGGTCTTGGATGCGACGCGCTCAACCTCTCGGGCACGCTCGCCTCGCGGAACCCGCTTGATCGAGGCGCGAAACGAGAGGTGCTCGTGGACCCGCAGTTCCGGGTACAGCGGCACGTGTTCGGGCATGTAGCCCACGCGGGTGCGAACCGCCAGCGAGTCTGTTGCAACGTCGAGCCCGTCGACGCGAAGCTGCCCGGTCCGTGCCAGCGGAAGGTAGCCGCACAGCAGCCGCATCAACGTGCTCTTGCCGGCACCATTGGGTCCGAGCAAGCCCAGGCGTTGGCCGGACCCCACCGCGAAGCTCACCTCACTGAGCGCCTCGATGTCGGCGCCGGGATAACGGTGCGAGAGATCGCGGACTTCGATCGATGCCGCGGTCATGGCGTCTCGGGCTCGGGCGTGGTCACAGCCGTCGGGTCCGAGGGCGTCTCGCCGGCGGCTGCGGCCACTTCGGGCGGCAGCTCGGGCTGTTTGGGCGTCACCGGGTCGCGCTCGATCTCCGAGAGCGCCCAGGCCACCGATTCCTTGACTTCGCCCTCGGCGGTCGCCAGGGCAGCCTCCAGCGCCGGCTTGTAGATGCTCAGGCGCTGCACGCCCATCACGGCTGCGGCGGCGGAGCGAACCGAGGGCTCGGGGTCGCTCTTGAAGGCGTAGGTCAGCGCGATGGCGGTCCCCTGATCCGTCGCCGAGGCCAGTGCCTCCGCGCAGCCGACCCGCTCGGCAGCGCCGACGAGGAACTCGCCCTGCTTGTCCTTGAGGGTCAGCCCATCGATGAGTCCCTTGCGGCGCCGCTCGTAGTCGACGTACGCGGCGATGCCCGCGTCCTTGTCACCGGACTTGATCAGCAGCTCGCCGAGCACCAGCCAGTTCTCCAGGTTGTCGGGGTCGAGCGTGGTCGCGTTTTTCTGGGCCTCGGCGGCATCCTTGAACCGCTTGTCCGAGGCCAGGGCCAGCGCGAGCGCCATGCTTGGACCCGCGTCATCGGGCACGAGTTTCGCCGCGTGCTGGTACTGCGCAATGGCTCCCTTCACGTCGGCCCGGCCCTCATACAGCAGGCCCAGGAGAAGCGAAGCGTTGGCTCGCAGGTGAATGTCTTTCGCCTCGTTGCTCACCCGCGACAGGTCGGTCTTGGCGCGAAAAAAATCTGCCGTGCTGGGGAGAGCCGGGTCCGCCGCGACGCGGTCCCGCCACTGCTCGGTCAGCGCGGCGAACTGGTCTTCGGTCATCGGCTTGGGGCCCGCGAGCTCGGGATCAGCCTTGGCTTCGCCCACTTTGCTCCCGGTCGAAGCAGGCTCCGCCGGCTCAGATTCGCACCCCAAAATCAGCACCGCCGCCATCAGGAGGGCCGAAAACAGGGTTCTCGGGGCAAAATGCCGAAGAGGCCGGCAACGTGTCGTCCGCACCGGCGTGAGGTTGCCACAACTCGTCTTCATCATGATACGCTCCAAATGTGGGTTATGTGGGTCCATGGCAGCAGGCTTGTTTGAGCGCTGCGCTGTGCTTGGGGTTGAGCAGCGGATGCGACAACGTCAGCGATCCTTCTACGCCCTGCGGCACCCTCGAGCTCGGCGACGCAGAACCTGGAACGATGGTCAGCCATCGGCATGCGCCGGTTCTCGCGTGGGCCGGAGGCAGCCTTGGAAGCGGGTCCAACGAGCCGTTTGTCCTGCACTACGAGTGTGAGCCCGCGAGCGAAGTCGCGGACACCGCTTCTGGTGCGCAATGTGTCTTGCATCGAACCACGCTCGCGGATTTGGGTACCGGCCAAAACGCCGTCCTGGTCACATCCGCGGGCGAGTACGTGCTTTCCACCGACCGAGGGGAGCAGCAGCTGCACGTGTTTCGCTTTCGCCCCGATGGCAGTCTGGACGGAGAGCGCGATGAAGAAGGACGCGCGATCGGGCAGCGCCTGCCCCTGGACGAGGACCTGCCCGTCGAGCTGCTGGCCTCGCTGCGTGGGAGCAACTGGGTGATCGGACTCGATGAAGACCGAGACCTGAGGCGGTACTGGCCCGGCCGCCGCGACGCCGCCCTCATCGCCCCCGATCTGCCCAACCTCACGCTGGCGACCGTCGGTGAGCAGCACATCATCGGCCGCGTGCGCCACGGCAGCGGAGACGACTCCCTGTACCTCGTCCCGATCGACGACGAGCTGCCCGATCAACTGGAGCCTCGTCTGCTGCTTCGCGGGGCCCCGGCGACCCGGATCGTCATCGGACCCCGAGATGAGAATGTTGCAATCACGCTGGGTCATGGAGACACCGCGTCGACGCTGGTGTTCCGGATCCCCGACGGCGACCTCCTCGACCGGTTCGATGGCGAGCTGATCAGCGGCCGCGACGACCTGACCGAAACAACGGGGCTGCGAGCTGTGTCCCCCGATGGCAGCCACCTTGCCTACAAGACGGCAGCCGGATCGGTTGCGCTCCGAGACATCACCTCAGGATCGGCCTGCCTGGTTCGATCCGCCAAGACCAGCGGGACCACCCGGCTTGCCGGATTCTCCGCCGAGGGTCTGCTCTACTTCGAGTCAGAGTTCGGACCCGGAGAGACATCCATCTCGGTCTGGAATGCCGCCGACCGCTACCTGGCGGTGTTGAGCACGGCCGAGGTTGGTGCGCGATTGGCCGCGGTGCCCTCTCGCACTCCGCCCGACGCGATGCCCTGGGCGGTCGGGATTCGATCCGGTTCGTACATGGCCTTGGCAGACAGCCAGCCCCCCGAGAACATCGACCTCGATGATGCGGTGTTCATCCCGCGCGACGACGCCGATCTTTGGGTTCTCGGCTCCGACTCGCTCACCGGCGGTGGCCGACGGATCGACGTCCGGCGCCTGACCTCCCGCATGACCCCAGCGGACACCCTTCGATTCGGGGAGCTCGAGTCCGCCCAGCACGAGACTGGCAACGACGAGGACGCGAAGACCCACGACACACTCGGAGTGGTCGTCGCGGGCCCGCAAACGGCGTGCTTGTCCACGGGGACCCCAGGGACCCGGGCCTACGCGTGCGGGTCGGGAAGCGACCGTGACTTCTTCTCGGGCGCGACGTCTCCCAAGGGTGAAGACCCCGATCGCCCCGGACCCAGTCCGGAGGTCCCCGACCTCGACAACAAGCAATGCGGACCCGGTGGTTCGCCCTTCGACGAGAGCGACTGCGAATACAAGGTCGGCGAGTGCTGCTACGACTTCCAAGCCGGCTGCGAAGAGCAGTGCGGGAACTCGGCCTCGTGCGACTTTGGACGCGACCTCGGCGACTACAAGACGCTGGTCTGCGGATCCGGAGCCGGGTTTCCTTAGCATCTTCGAGCCCACGCGAGCTCCGCGTTGAAGTCGGCCGACTACGAGGGGCGGCAAACGATCTGCGCCGGCGCCGACTCCAGCACCTGGCATTGTGTACCCTCGCAGCCCGCGGCCTGACACGCCTGCTGGGCGTCGGCGTAGCAGCACCCCGCAACCTCGTACAGGCACCCCTCCTGCTTGCCGTCCCACGGGGTCCCTGAGGCCTTGCACCCCGCCGGGCCCGGAGTCCCGTCCTCGGGCTCTGGTGTTCCTGCAGCCGCTGCGCCGGAGTCGTCATCGAAGGTGAGCGGACCTGTCGCCGGGGGCGCCGACGCAGGCTTGCTGCGACATCCCGTACCCAACCACAGCGCGATCGCTGCTACCGCAAGACGCTTTATCACCGCGCACGAGCGTACCGGCTCCACGGTGGCGTCGTCGACCCTCGAGGGCGAGACAAATCCAGAGGAGCTCATCCGACGACGCAATGAGGTTCGCGGGCGCCGGGCGTGGCCGAAGCCAGAGCCGCGGTGGCGTGCGGCAGCGCGTCTGCGACTTCGAGGGCAAGCGGGATCCCGGCTCGTGCCGCGGCCAGCTCGCCTGCACGCCCGTGCACACTGACGCCGACGTTGGCCGCGTCGATCGGGGCAAGACCCTGCGCCGCCAGAGCTGCGATGCATCCCGCCAGCACGTCTCCAGACCCAGCCGTCGCCAGCGCTTGGGTCCCCTCGAGGGAGACCGACAGCCCCTCCCCACCATGGATGAGCGTGCCAGCGCCCTTGAGTACCACCACGACCCCCGTCGCGGACTGCAACGCGTTCACCGCTTCAACCCGATTCTCTTGCACCCGCCGGGCCGTCCAGGCCCGTTCAGGGGCTCTGGCCAACATGCGCGCGGCCTCTTTGGGATGGGGGGTCAAGATGCGCGGGCCGGCAGGCACCGCACCAAGATCGATGGAATCGAGCGCGCTCGCATCCCAAACCGCCGGCCGCGGATCCTCGCGATACAGCCGCTGCAGGTCAAGGCCCGGTGGGATAACCGTGAGCCCCGGACCCACCACCAAGACGCTGGCCCCGGGGACGACGGGCATTTCGGCTCTGGCGCGCATGAGCTCTGGGCGCGCGTCGGGGACCGGAATGCCCACAAGCGTGCAGAGCCCCGCACCGCTCCTCATGGCCGCAACACCGCAGAGCACGGCCGCGCCAGGTGTATCCGGACTCCCCCCGACCACCGCCACGTGTCCACGCTGGCCCTTGTGCCCCACGGTCTTGGGGAGGCCTGCGAGTGCGTGCGCCACCGCGGCGGCCGTCAACATCGCCGCGGGGGGGAATTCTTGGGTACCCGCCGAGATCCCGATGTCCGCGATGACAACCGACCCTGCGCACTCCCGGCCCGGCGTGACGTGCAGCCCCGGCTTGCTCCGCACCATGGTCACCGTCACGTCCGCGCGGAAGGCTCTTGCGGGGACGGCTCCGGTATCGACATCCACCCCGGTCGGCGCATCGATCGCGACCGTGGGCCCTTTGCGCGAGGCAACCCACGCCAACGCCGCAGCGATCGGGCCTCGGGGCGCATCACGGGATCCGGTGCCGAGCAAGCCATCGACCCAAACCGCGCAGGAGGGCAGCGGCGTGGGGGACAGATGGATCTCCACCCCGTGGTTTCGCGCGAGGACGAGCTGGGCTTCGGCGGCCGGGTTGCGCTTCGCCGTGACCAGCCAGGCGTGAGCCTGAAGACCACGCGCCGCCACGATCCGAGCGACGGCCAGCGCATCCGCACCATTGTTCCCCGGGCCCACCAGGCACACGACCGGACGGCCGCCACAGCGCGAGACCACCTCGGCAGCCACGCACAGCGCAGCCCGTTCCATCAAGACCGGCGAGGGCATGCCAAGCCTATCCATCGTGTGCGCGTCGGCAGCCGCCGCCTGGGAGGCCGACCAAAGGGCCACCGGGCTGCTCATGCGACCGCCACGGCCACCGCGGCCGCAACACCGCCGGCATGCGTAAGGCTGACGAGGATGCTCTTGACGCCACGCGCGTCCGCGACCTCTTGCGCCCGACCGCGCAGGATCAGCTGCGGCCCATCGACTCCGCGACGTGCCGGGACGACCTCCACGTCATGCCAGCCAATGCCCTTCGGGGCTCCGATCGACTTGCTCGCCGCTTCCTTGGCCGCGAACCGGGCGGCGAGCGACTGCGCCATGCCTCCGGACGCCTCGCGCGCGTAGGCCTGCTCTTGCTCGGTGAAGATCCTGCGCAGGAATCGATCACCGTGGCGGTCGATGGCCTGCTTCATCCGGTCGATGGGACAAAGATCCAAGCCGATGCCGAGCACGCTCACGCCAATGCTCCGAGCTCGGCCACAGCGGCCTCCTGCAGTCGATGGACGTACTCGTCGATCCGGACCGCGTCCACGAACTCGACCATGACCCGCATCTTCTTCTCGGTGCCCGAGTATCGGACCAACACGCGCCCCTCATCGCCGAGCTCTCTCTCGACCGTGCGGATCGTCCGCTGGAGCTTGGGCAGCCGATCGATGGGGACCTTGATGGGGACCTTGAAGCTGCTCAACCGCTGGGGCACCGGGCTCATGACCTCCGAGAGACGCGAAAGCGGGCTGCCCGTGCGGCGCATGATGGTCAGAACCTGCAGCGCAGCGACCATTCCATCCCCCGTCGTCGCGTGGTCGAGGAAGACCAGGTGCCCCGACTGCTCCCCCCCGAGGTTGCAACCGCTTCCGCGCATGGCCTGCACAACATAGCGGTCTCCCACCGGCGTCCGAACCAGGGAGATGCCCACCTCCGCGAGACTCCGCTCGAGACCGAGGTTCGACATCACGGTCGCAACAACCGCACCACCTCGGAGGTCGCCGCGTTGATGCAGATCTCGAGCGCACATCGCCATGATCGCGTCTCCATCGACGATCGCACCGTTCTCGTCGGAGAAGATGCTTCGGTCTGCGTCCCCATCGAGGGCGATACCAATGTCTGCCCCGGCCGTTTTCACGGCCTCGCACAGGGCCTGTGGATGCGTCGCCCCCACCCCGTCGTTGATGTTCGTGCCATTGGGCGATACGCCGCGCGTGATGACGGTGGCGCCCAGCTCCTCGAGCACCGTGGGCGCGATCTTGTAGGCCGCGCCATGGCTGCAGTCGATCACGATCTTTAGCCCGGTGAGGTCGTCCCCGGTTGGGAACGCTTGCTTGAGTCGGGTGATGTAGCGCCCCGCGGCATCGTCGATTCGGAACGCCCGGCCGATTGCCGCCCCGCGAGCCCGATGCTCGTCGAGTGCCTCCCCGGCCATGTCGGCCTCGAGCTTGGCTTCCACTTCGTCGGGGAGCTTGTAGCCCTGTGCGCCAAAGATCTTGATGCCGTTGTCCGCGAACTGGTTGTGGCTGGCCGAGATGACGACGCCAGCCTGCGCCCGCATCGAGTGGGTCAAGTACGCGATTCCGGGCGTCGGCATCGGGCCCACCAACAGCGCCGTCGCGCCCATGGCTGCGAGGCCCGAGGCGAGCGCACTTTCGATCAGGTAGCCGGAGAGGCGCGTGTCTTTGCCGACGACCACCCGTCCGCCGAGTCCGAAGTGTGCCGCGACGGCCATCCCCGCCCGCATCGCCACCTCCGGCGTCATCGGGTAGGCGTTCGCCTCCCCCCGAATCCCGTCGGTCCCGAACATTCGCCGGGAGCTGCCTTGGGGCGCCTGGACCATGGACTCCTTTGTAACGCCGTCCGCGCGGCGTCGCCAGGATGTTCAGACAGGCGGCTCTGGGGGTGGCGCAGGTGGGGCCGGCAAGACGACGACCTCGACACCGTGGTCGATGGAGAGCGCCTCGGAGACCTCCGAGGGGACCGTTTCGGCCCACCCGAAGTGCAGCTCGACCACCGTCTCCCCCGCAGCGGTCCTGGCGGGTCGAGGCTCGACGGATGCGTCGACGGGAAACCGAACCTCCAGTGCGTCGAGAGCTCGGAACGACAGCCGTGGCCCTGAGAGCTGCACCGTCACAGATTCCGGGATCGCCCCCATCGGGTCGAGATCGTCGGGGACCGCAATCGGCACCGAGAGCTCGCGGGCCTCCATCTCGGCCTCGATCTCCACGCGAACCGTCACCCGAGCAGGCTGGGCGGCAGACGTGACCAGCTCAACGTCACCTCGCAGGGGCAGCACTGCCACCACCTCGGTAAACGACACATCCTGCCCATCGAGGTCGAGGACCTCGGTCGCAAGCTGGGTCACCCCCTGCACCAAGGACCGGCCCCCGTGGACGTCCCACGTGGGCGGGGTGACCGTGATCCGCGTGACGCGGTAGCCCTCCGCCGGATCACCGGCCGTTCGGGGCTCGACCCGCTTGGGGCGGGTGATCACAGGCTCGAATCGGAGGTCGACGTGCGAGTACTGAACCTCCGCCAACACCACGCCCGGAGGCATCACGATGCTCGCCTGATCGACCTCCAGGGGCCCGGGGGCAGCGGTGCGCAGGTCGAGCGCCGCGGTCCCAAGGTCGAAGTCCTGCAGGCGGTTGAGCCGCGTCCACGGACCTCGAACCTGAACCGTGATCGTCGGGGGCAGGTCGGTCAGCAGCACGCGCTGTGGATCGGCGACAACCCGCAGCGGTACTTCGAACGTCCGGCTCACCTCATCGCGCGTCAGGACGAACAAGACCGCCGCAAGTCCAACCGCGACGAGCTTCAGACCCCAGCTGCGGAACAGCGTGTCGGTGAGGATCTTGACCAGCGCAGACATCAGGTCCTCTCCGGCTCCGCCTCGCTTGCGGCTTTGGACATGTGGGTTTGGCTTCGGCTCGCGCCGCCCTCGTCCTTGCCCGGCCCGGCGAGAATGGACGACTGTCCTGGGTGATCGAACGTTGCCGTCGCGGTGAGCGTGGAGGAGGACGCGGAAGCGGCCGCGGACGCGTCGTCGCGTGGCGCGGACAGCCATGCCTCGATGCGCGCCTGCAGGTCGGCAGGGTCGATAGGCTCAGAGATACCGCCACGATGGGCCACCCGAAGCTCTCCACGCTCCTCGCTAGCAATGATGACCAAGGCGTCGGTCTCCTCGCTGACCCCGAGCGCGCCGCGATGCCGGGTACCAAAACGGGGGTCGAGGGTCTGTGCCGACAGCGGCAAGATCACGCCCGCCCGCGTCAGCCGAAAGTCGTCGACGAGGATGGCACCGTCATGCGCCGTGTTGGCGGCATGCGGGATGCACAGCGCCACCAGGGTTTCGGCCTTGAGCGCAGCATCGATCTCCGTGCCAACCCCGGTCGCCACGCCCATCACGTCGATATCACCTTGGAGAACCACCAGCGCCCCGATGCGCGCTCTCTTGACTCGCTCAAGCCCAGCCACCAGCTCCCCCATCGCCGACTGTGCCGCTTCCCGGCGGTTCGCGGGCAGAATCCGCTGACCGAGCACCAGCAGCATCCGGCGCAGCTCCTGCTGGAACACGACGATCAGCAAGATGATGATCGACTCGAAGAAGTACTTCAGCAAAGACGCTGAAGCGATGAGGTCGAGTTGGCTCACCGACCAGGCGAGCAACCCAAAGACCGAGACGGCGACCAAGACGGGGACCGCCCGGGTTCCGCGGACGACCTTGAGCAGGTTGTAGACGATGACCACCAACAGCCCGAAGTCGAGCCCGTCCCGCCACGTCAACGCGGCAACCCACTCCTGAGGATTCATGCGTCCTCCCTCGTCGCGTACGTTGCGGCGACCCCGGCGCTTGCTGCCGCCATTGCCCGCTCGACAGCGGCCGCCACCGCGAGCGCCTGAACCGTCTCGGGCACGTCGTGCACGCGAAGGACCGCGGCCCCGTGCTGCACAGCGACGACCGCCGCAGCCAAGGACCCGGGCAACCGGTCGGCCGGGGTCGAGGGAGACACCGCACCGATGAAGCTCTTGCGAGACGCACCGATCATGACCGGAACGCCCACGGACCGTTCGAGCGTCCGCGAGGACGCCACAAGTGCGGCACTCTGCGCGGCCGTCTTGCCGAAACCGATCCCCGGGTCCACGACGACATGACCCAACGAGACACCCGCACTCTGGGCGCGGGCGAGCGAGCGGGACAGCTCCTCCGCCACTTCGGCGAGCAGATCGTCGAAATCAATCGAAGCCTGCATCGTGTCTGGCTGCCCGCGCAGGTGCCCGATCACGAGACCGGCACCGTAGCGGGCGACCACATCCGCCATCGCGGGGTCGGCAAGGCCAGAGACATCATTGACGATGACCGCGCCAGCTTGCAGCGCGGCCTCGGCGACCGATGCCCGTCGCGTGTCGACGCTCACCGACACGCCCAGATCCACAATCGCTCGAATGGCCGGCAGTACGCGAGCCTGCTCTTCGTCCGCATCGACGTGGCTCGCACCAGGGCGCGTCGACTCGCCGCCCACGTCCAGCAACCGGGCGCCGGCCGCAACCGCTGCCCTCGCGGAGACCCGCACGCGGCCGGTGTCGACCCCACCAGCCGACGACAACGCCCCGCCGTCGTGGAAGCTGTCCGGCGTGACGTTGAGCACCGCCATCACGACGGGCGGCTCGAGCCGCAACGAACCTCGCGCGTGCCGCCAAACTCGCGTGCGTACGTCGGGGTCGGTCATCGGCCGCCCGATGGTATCGCTCCCAGGCCGGGCCGTGCATCCCCGAGCAGCGCAACCTCAGCGCCGCGCGAATAGTTTGGCGTCGATGCCGTACCGTCGAAGCAGCTTGTGCAGGTACTTGCGGTCCATATCCGCCTCGCGGGCAGCGCGGGAAATGTTGCCCTCGGCGCGCTGAAGCAGCCACTGCAGGTAGGCCTCCTCGAACAGCTCCACCGCCCGCTCCTTCTGCTCCCGGAACGTCAGCGTGGGATCGAAGTCGACCGCTTCGCTGCCGCTTTGGACCCGCCGCCCGGTGGTGACGAGGTCGATGACCCCGTCGGGAGAGAGATATGCGCTGCGTTCGACGACATTGCGAAGCTCTCGCACGTTGCCGGGCCAGTCGTAGCCCACCAAGCGCGCCATGGCCTCCGGGCCCGGAGCCTTCCACATCCCCGGCGGCAGGCGGCGCGAGAAATACTCGATGAGGACCGGGATGTCGTCTCTACGGTCTCGCAGAGGCGGAACCACAGCGGAGACGACCGCCAGACGGAAGTACAGGTCCTCGCGGAAGTCCCCCTCCTCGACCAGCACCTTGAGCTCGCGATGGTTGGCTGCCAGCAGCCGGATGTCGATGTCAACCTCGGCGGTTCCACCGACCCGTCGCAGGCGGTTGGTCTCGAGGACGCGCAAGAGTTTCGACTGGAGATCGCGTGGGAGCTCGCCGACCTCGTCGAGAAACACCGTTCCACCAGATCCGAGTTCCAGCGCTCCGCTTCGGCTGCCTCCGCCGGGGGCTGGCGTGCCCCCGGGAACCGCAGGTCCTTCGCTGCCGAACAGCTCGAGCTCGAGTTGCTCGGCCGTGAGCGCACCGCAATCGACAACGACGTACGGACCGTCTCGGCGCGGCGATGCCAGGTGCACGGAGCGTGCGATGACCTCCTTGCCGGTGCCGGTCTCGCCCTCGAGCATCACGGTCACATCCGTGGGCGCCACGCGCTCAAGAACGCCGAAAATCTTGCGCATCGCGAGGCTCTTGCCGATGACCTCACCAAAGCGGTCAGCCTCGGATGGCAACAGCTCCGTTCGCGCGTCCCGGGGCATGAACCGTAGCTGCACCTTGCCCACGCCCAACACGTCGCCGGGCTTGAGGTACGCATCGGTCACTCGTGCGCCGCCAACATAGCTCCCGTTCGTCGATCCTCGATCGCGGAGCCGATAGGCGTCGCCCTCACGTCGGATCTCAGCGTGAACGCGACTCACCGAATCATCGGGGAGCACGACGTCGCAGCTGCGCGACTTTCCGACCGTGATCGCTTCCGACAACACGTCGATTTCGCGCCCTCGAAGCTCGCCGGTGAGCACGAGCAAGCGATAGCCGTTGTGGCGCAGCGGGTATGCGTCGGGTTGGACAGACGTCACCTCTGCGGGATGGGCCTTGGGGTCCGCCACGTGCCCAACGCTACCAGGCGCGGGCCTCGACCGGGAGCCCGCGTCTGCCTCCAAGAAACACGAAAGGGACGCAGGACTTTCGTCCTTGCGTCCCCGAGGTGAAGGGATGAACTCCCAGGGCTTGACCGACTGGGCGTCCGACTAGATGAAGAAGTCGATCTCCGCGATTCCCCGCTCCGGCTCATTTGCCGGCTCATCGACCTTTTCTTCGACGGCGGGACGAAGGCTGGGAGCCTCGAGGGTCAGCTCGAGTCGCGCACCCTGGGTGGTATCGCGCCGTTTGCGCGAGTCACGATAGCCCT
The DNA here is from genome assembly GCA_964352485.1 of uncultured Nannocystaceae bacterium. Classification (GTDB taxonomy): domain Bacteria; phylum Myxococcota_A; class Polyangia; order Nannocystales; family Nannocystaceae; genus CAJXVA01. The sequence goes on from CAYGTG010000022.1 coordinate 15,080, forward strand.
TGGGCAGTTGGGGCGTGGGCAGAATCTTAGGAATCCGAAGCATGGTCATGGCGCGTAGCCCCACGGCCAGGTCCTCGTCCGTTGCCGGAGCCGTGAACGCCGCAGGAGCGAGGATTTCGCCACAAACGGCGCTCAGTTCCGATTTTTCCGCACACATCTGGGTACGGGACATCGAGCGATGAGCGGATGCAGTCATCTGGGATCATCGTAACTCGTGTGCGAGCCCACGCAAGGGGCTCACACAAAGTCTCCCGAGATGCTGCGGAACACTGTAGGCTCACCGGTTTCCCTCCTCCTACACTGCGGAATCGCACAGTGCTGACAGCGCCTAGTCGCCGCTCGCAGCCGCCGTGTCACCCAGGAAGTCGACGATAACCCACTGATCTCCTTCGCGTTCGAGGTGAACGACATGAGCCGGGCCAACGGTCAAAGTGGCCTCATGAGTGTCGGCGGTGATGGCGTCAGCCAGGTGGGACGCGACCGCATCTCTCGCAGTTTTCAGCACATCTGCATACTCGCCCTCGCTCCACGCGATCTGCAGATCCTCCTCAGACAATCCCATCCGATAGCGCTTCGGAGCGAGCCGAAGCACGACATCCCATCGCTGCGCGCGAGTCGCCCATACGAGGGCTCGCAAGGCGTGACGGGGAGTATCGCTCGCATAGACAGCCGTAGGGTCCTCCGCGAACCGCCAGCCCTGCGCGGTTTGAACCACGTCGACGGGGAAGTCGGCCGCGAGGAAGACCACCGCGGTCGGTTCGACAGCGACCGGCTTCTTGAGGGCCGCCTTCCACGGTCCCCGGGCGCTCTCGGACACGATTGCTTGTGTGTCCAACCGACTGCGCATGCCCGGCGCAGCCGTCGCGACGACAGCCCCCGCATCCCCCCGCCCCACCGAGCGCGACAACCGCTGGCTGGACCGCTGAAGATCCCGGCCAGCATCGTGACCACAGGCGGTCGCAACGAGGATGAACAGCGTGGCAAGCTGGACGCGACGCATGGCTCACTCTGCGGGCGCGTCAGCCTTGGCGTCAGCCTTGGCCTTGGGCTCGATGACCGCCGTGATGGTCGCACTGCTGCGGAGTTCATCGCCGACGTAGCACTCGCCGGTGAACTTCCCGACGCGGCCAAGGCGCTCCGCTTTGACACGGATCTGAAGCACATCCCCCGGCCCGACGACGCCGCGGAACTTCGCCTCCTTGATGCCGATGAAGTAGCAGTGATGCAGCTGCGGATCGAAGCGCCCAGACTTGTTCGCGAGGATGACGGCGGCTTGGGCCATCGCCTCAACCTGCACGACACCGGGGAGCACCGCGTGGCCAGGGAAGTGCCCCTGCAAGATGCTGCTGCTCATCGAAACCAAATGCTCGGCCACGATGGAAACG
>CAYGTG010000022.1:16474-20650 GCA_964352485.1 uncultured Nannocystaceae bacterium
CGGCGACGATGGAACCGTCGGGAGCGACTTCGTCGACCCGATCGATAAAGAGGAACGGGTACCGGTGCGGAAGGATGGTCTGGATCTCGGTGGAATCGATCGCCATGCGTAGGCCGCCAGAAATGCGAGAGGCCCGCCTGCCCCAACGAAGTTGGCAGCAGCGGGCCCCGAGCATACAGAGGCGGTGTCGCCCGCGCTACTTGTGCTTGGCGTCGTACTTCTTGATGACGCTGCCGGTGACGTCAAACGCGTCCTTGGCATAGATCACCGTCATCTGATCGCGCACAAGCACGAGATCGATCCCCTCGGACTTGGCCATCTCGGCCACGATTGACTGGGCGTTTCGATACATCTTCTCGAGCATCTTGTTGTGCTGCTCGCCGAGTTCTTGCTCGAGCGCGTACAGCATGCTCTGAAGCTCCATGGACTCACGTTGGAGCTTCTCCTGCGTCTCCATGAGCGTTTGGCCGGACATGCCCTCGAGCTTGGCCGCGTCGGATTCGAGCTTCTGGCGCTTCTTGTCGAGCTTGCCCTGCTTGGCTTTGGAGCTCGACTCGAGCTCCTTGCGGGCACGCTTGCCTGCGGTGGTCTCGTTGAGCACGCGCTGCATGTCGACCATCGCGATCTTCTTGACCGCCGGGACTTCGGCCTGGGCGGAGGCGACGGGCGCGAGCGAAACAATGCCTCCCAAGGACAGGGCGGCGGCAACGGTGATGGACTTGAGGATTCGGCGGGTCATGATGGACTCCTGGAACAGCATCCCTACTTCGAGTTCTGCTTGTCGTAGCGCACGATGACGCGGTTGGTGAGGTCGAGCTTCGGTGAAGCGTAGAGCACGGTCAGCTCCGAACGAACGAGAACGACCTGCACGCCATCTTCGAGGGCCACCTGCTTCACGATCGCAGAGACCTTGTTGTAGATTTTTTCGGTGAGGAGCGCCTCTTTGTTGGCGACCTCCTCCTGGAGCTGCATCCCCAGCTGCTGCAGCTCGGACTGCGAGCGCATCAGTTCTTGCTGGCGCTTCATCAGCTCGGCTTCGGACAGCATGCTCGCCTTGGCCTGCAGGTCGCGGAGCTTGGAGTCCAGCTTCTTTGCCTTGGCCTCCAGCTTGGCCTGGCCTTTGGAGAAGGTGCGCTCGAGGTCCTTCTTGGCCGCGCGTCCTTCCTTGGTTTCCATCAGACAGCGCTGGACGTCGACAATGGCGATCTTCTCGATTTTGGGGACAGCTGCTTGGACCGTAGCGGCCGGGGCAGCCCCGGCGAACAACAGGGTCGCCAGGCTGAGGAAGAGGACTCGACGCATGGGGGGCACCTTAGTGGTTGGAAAACACGGCGGCAAGGGCCGTTGCGGATGGGACGGCGGGGGTTTGGGACACATTCACGGCGTTTTGGGTCGTACTCGCGAATGATGGCGCGAATCCGTCGCGCCGCTGGGGCGCCCATCCGCACGCGCGGTGATCTGGGACACGTTGAGCCTGCCCCCTGGTGCACCTAGGGACCCGGCCCCGAGCGACGGCTTGCACTACCGGCGGACCCCTCGCCTGCGGTTCAAGAGAGCCGACCCCTTAGAACGAGTTGCCGATCGAGAACTCGAACACGACCGGGTCGTCGGCGACCGGGTCGAAGTCGGTGCCGCGCTGGCGATCGATCGGGAAGCCCCACTCGAAGCGCAGCGGACCGATGGGCGAGCGCCATCGGAAGCCGAAGCCAACCGAGTATCGAAGGTCCCGCACGCGGAAGCTACGGCAAGGGTCAGCCTTGGGCAGGTCGGTCGGGTTCAGCTGCTCGCAGAACAGCGACTCGGTGTTGAACGCGTTGCCGATGTCCGAGAAGATCACGCCCTTGATGTTCGCTGGCGGAATCATCATGAACTCGAGCTCCATGTTGAGCGCGGTCAACAGGTTGCCGCCGATCTCGTAGGGGGCGAGCTGGTCGGTCGGGCCGGGTCCGCTGGCGACCCGAATCTTGGGACCGAGGCTACGCAAGCGGAAGCCGCGGATCTCGCCCGCTCCATAGATGCCGCCGGGGAAGTAGCGCTCGAAGATCGGCACGCCTTGGCTCTGCGCGCTGTGCACATAGCCGACCTGGAACCGGGTCTTGAACACCAGCCAGGCACGAAACTGCTGCTTGGACCGAATGACGGGGAAGTAGAACCGCGAGTCGAGCGTGTAGCGGTTGAAGCGGTTCTGCGAGCCGAAGTACTTGCTCGCGAACTCACCGCGCAGCTGATGGAACTGCCCTGAGGTCGGGAACAGGAAGTTGTCCCGCGTGTCGTACTGCAGCCGCGCCGTCAACGCGGAGGTGATGCCGTCGGAGAAGAGGTTGTTGATCAAGAACTGGTCGGGAACCGTGACCAGTGAGCCCGGCGAAAACACGCCGCCGATAGACCCGAACGAGCCGAAGCTGACGTTGACGTCTTCGAGGTTGTAACCGAAGAAGAGAGTCAGATCGCGAAGGATCGGGTAACCCCAGCTGACGCGAAAGCCAGTACTGCGGCGCTGGAAGCTCGGGAAGATGTTCTGCGAGTTGAAGACGTTGAACAGGAAGTTCCAGCGGCTATCGAGGAAGTAGCGCGTGAAGTACGACAGGTTGAACAGCCGGCGCAGGCTCGAGAGCTGCGCGACGACCTGAACCGTAGCGCCGCGGCCAAGGAAGTTGTCGTACGAGACCTGTCCCTGCAGGACGAAGTTCTCGATCGTGGAGAAGCCGGCACCGACCTGGAAGGTCCCGGTGAGCTGCTCCACCACTTCGACGTTAATGACGATCTTGTTGTCGGCCGAACCCCGCGACGTCGACACGTTGACCTGCGAGAAGTAGCCCAGGCGAAGCACCCTGTACTCGGACCCCTCCTTCTTGGTCTCGGAGTAGAGGTCGCCCTCGGCAAACTCCATCTCGCGACGGATGACCTTCTCGGCGGTCTTTTCGTTGCCGGTGATGTCAATGCGCTCGATGTAGACCAGCGGACCCTTTTGGATCTCGTAGGTCATGTACAGCTCGAGCTTCTCGGGATCCTGCCGGGAGTTCGGGATGACGTTGACGTACGCGTGGCCCGAGTCCTTGTAGCGGCGCTCGATCGCTTCACGAATCGTCTGAATCTTGCCGGTGGAAGCAACATCGCCGACCTCAAGGATCGGGTCGATCTGCTCCTTGAGCATCTGCTCGGTGTAGAGTTCCTTCTCCCCGGCCTGCAGCGCTTCTTTGGCCCGGATCTGCCCGATGTGAAACTGGGGGCCCTCGTCGACCGGGATCGTCAGGTAGACGAAGCGGCGGTCCGCCGAGAGCGACAGCTCGGGGTCTTTGATCGAGGGGTTGAGATACCCCATGTCGCCGTAGAAGCTCCGCAGGAAGCTGTAGTCCTGCTGGAACTGCTCACGGTTGAAGAAGCCACCGGCCCGCTGGGCGACGACAGAGATGTAACCCCCCACCCGGGTCGAGACGTTCTTGCGCAGCTCGGCGTCTGTGAACGCCTTGTTGCCCACGAAGTCGATCTGCCGAACGATCACCTCGGTCGACTCCGTCACCACGATGGCCAGGTCGACTTTTCCGGGCTCGTCGGGAACGGGGCGCAGCTCGTAGCTCACCTCGGCGAGAAAGAACCCGCTGGCGGTGTAGAGCGCTTTGACCTTCTCGATGTTCGCGGCGACCTTGCCGAGATCGAGGACCTCGTTCTTCTCGAGGTCGAGTTCCTCGTTGATGTCGTCGAGCTTGATCTCGTCGTTACCCTCGATGATGATCTTGCGGACGCTCGGTCGCTCGGTCACCACGTAGGTCAGCACGACGCCGCGCGGGAGCAGCTCCCCCTCGACCCGAACGTCTTCGAAGTAGCCCAGCGCCCACAGGCGCTTGAGGTCGGTGGCGAGTTTGCGCTGACTGACGAGTTCCCCAACGTTGCTGTCGAGTTCCAGCAGCATCGCCTCGGACTCGACCCGGCGGTTACCCTCGAAGCGAACCTCCACAATCGGTTGCCCGTAGACATCTTCGCCGACGCCCTCGGCGATGGTCTGCAGCAGCGCGGCGTACTGCTGCGCGGGCACGGGGATGGCGGCGCTCGCCGAGCGCGGCAGGAGCGTCGCAACCACGACGAAACATGTGAGGAAGACCCCCACCCACTTCGCCAACACGTGCTGCATGCCGGGCGCGCGCTGGCCATCGGGGCGGAGACCATCGGCAGCCGGCT
>CAYGTG010000023.1:0-15481 GCA_964352485.1 uncultured Nannocystaceae bacterium
CGACCACGCGCGCGCCCGCCCGGATTGCTTCCCCCACCACGTCGAAGGACGGGATGAGCGGCAGCGCCATGACGTCGTGGCGGCCGTTCCAGTTCCAGATCTTGGGGCCGTCGTCGGACGAGCAGACCTCGACCAAGCGTTGGTCGTAGTCCACGTCGGGGGTGCCAAAGGGACGGGAGAACCCAGCGAACGACTGCATGTAGATGCCCGGCGCATCCGAGATCTCCGCATTGAACGCGGCGGCTGCGGACGACGACAGCGAAGCGATGGCTTCCCGCAGGTGTACGTCTTGCGCGAGTGCGTCTTCGGTAAACCAGTCGCCAAAGAACGTCGCGAGGGCATCGAGCGCCTGGCTGCGGTCGGCATCGGGCAACAGGCCCAGGGCTGCATCGGCCGCAGGCGTACCGCGGTGAGCGGTGGAAAACGTGGTGATCGACGCGACAGCGTCCGCGATCTCGGTGGCCGATGCGTCGACCTCCCAGTGCAACCCGCCAGGGCTGACGAGGTACCGGCAGTCCAAGCCGCCCAGCGAGTGGCAGATCAGGTTGACCTTCTGCGCGCCCGTGTCCTCTCGGATCTCCTCGACGCGGTCCCACAGCACGTGAGCGCGACGCTGAGGCGTCTCATACGGCGTATCGATCGCAAGGAAGACATCGTGTCCGCCCTGCTCCCGCATCACGTCCACGATCCGATCGCTGTAGCGAAATCCAGGCGAGACATCGATGCCGTTGACCAAAACGATCGGGTAGCGCGTCGGCTTGAAATCAGGCTCGGGATTCACGGCGGCGATGCAGCCCTCGCCCAAGACTCGGCAATACGATGCCCGCACGTCCCCATCGATGGCAGCGGCCTCTTGAAGCAGGTCGCACGCCCCACCGTCGAGGGCGGCCTCGAGGTTGGCCAGGTCCGCGTCGCTGATTCCATCGCAAACCAGCGGACCGAAGTCCTGGCCGAAACACGCCGCCACTTCGGCGTTGAGATCGACGCAGCGTTGGCCACCATCACCGAGCCGCGAGGCATCGGCAAACGTCTCGCACCCGGGCAGTGCGACGAGGAGCAACAAGATGCGTCTCACAGTCCCTCCAGGGCCAGGTCGGTGGCGACGTCGAGGTAGAAGTTGGTCGTCTCGAATCCGGTGCGGGGATCCGGGCCGTGATCGCCAAGTCGGCCGATGACGTCGTAGTGGTCCGCCGCGACGCAGCCACGAAACCTGCCCCACTGCGCGCTGTCGACGGACACCATGCCATCGGCGGGACTCACGACGGCGTTGCCAGAGCCATCGAGCGTGCGGGTCGAGAACGCAGAGGTCGCCCAGAGCAACTCGGTCATCGTGTCGCGATGGGACGTAGGCGGCTTGACGTCACCGTCCCCGCACCACGCCTCCACATCGCGCTCGGCCGGGTAGAGCGGCTGTCCCCCCGCATAGCTGATACCCGCCCAAGACTGGTAGTGCACACCCGGGTGGTCGATCACAACGGCGTTGAAACCCACGAGGGCTTCGTTGGTCAGGCCGGCCAGAGCGTCTCGGACCGCCTCTTCGGCTCGGTATCCAGACAAGCCGCCAGGCCCCACGAGCGTCGCCAGCAAGGTGTTCGTGCTGTCGGTCGTTGCGGACAGCGCGGCGTTTGCCACGTCGGTCCCGCGGTGAGGCGTCGCGATGGTGGTCACCGATGCGACCAACCGTGCCGCGCGGTCGAGCGCCGCCGGGTCCTCGGCGAACAAGCCCCCTGGGCTCACGAGGAACCGACAGTCGAGGCCGCCCACGGCGTAACACACGAGGTTGAACCGGTCTCCGGGCAAGTCGTCCAGCGCCTCAGCAAGCGCGGCCGTTCGTACCGAGCGCGGCGACCACGACGGCAGCGACACGCTGTAGGCCGGCATATCCAAGACGTCTTCAATGCGCTCGGGAATCCTTGGGTTCCAATCGAACACTTCGCTCGAGTCGATGCCGCCGACGAACACGAGCGGATACTGCGGCCGCAGCGGGGACTGCCGCGTCTGCTGCGGTGGGGGGCAGTCCCAGCCAAAGGCCTCGCAGGCCCTCGCGTCGACCGTTTGGCCATCGTCCGACCACAGGCCCTCGCAGCCGTGCTCGTCGAGCCGGTCGAACAAGCCGACCTGCTGCGCCGGGGTCAGCCGCTCGCAGGCGAGTGCATCGGGCTTGAGGTCGCACGTCAGCAACCGGGCCGCGACGTCTTCGCAGGCCGGCGGCTCCTGGGCACAACCCCCCAACCAAGCCGCCATGACCAGTGGCGTCACTCGGGCGGCCATGTTGCCTCGTCGAGAAGGATTTCGGCCGCCCGCTCACTGAGCATGAACGTGGGCAGCGCGATGAAAGTCCCAGGGATCTCCGGGAAGACCGATGCGTCCACAACCCGCAGGCCGCGGGTTCCGATCACCCGAAACGACGGGTCTACGACCGCCAGAGGATCGCTGATTGGACCCATCTTGTTGGTGCACGAGGCGTGGTGTCCCCAGGCCTCGTCTCGGATCCACTGCGCGATCTCTTCGCGAGACTCCACCTGCGGCCCCGGCCACAGCTCTTCGAGATGCCCGCTGACCATGCGCGCCTGCATGCGAGCCTCGATGTCGCGGACGAACTCCACGCCCGACACGACGGCCTGCAGGTCGGGGTCACCCATCGGGTCGAGCTCGTCGAACGAGTTGAAGACGATCCGCGGGGATTGAAACGGGTCCGCACTCTGAAGGCGCACGTACCCGTCGCTGTTGTTGGTATGCGCCTTGAGGATGAGCCAGCTGAACCGCCGCGCGTCCGCGAGGGCGGCGGCCGAGTAGCCCGGAAAGTAGCCGCGAGCATCGCTGGTGGTCGCAAACACCTGCAGGTCCGACAGCGGGGACGCCTCGGAGCTTCGACGCAACACCGTCGCCAAGAAGCCGGACGTCTCATAGACGCCCCCCCCTTCAACCCAGGCGTCTAGACACGGGTCTGAGGGCGTCTCGCCGAGCAGGTCGCAGTCTTCGATGATCGACAGCGGATGGTCGAGTTCGGTCACCACGGCCACCTCGTAGCGATCCTGCAGATTGAGCCCGACCCCGGGTCGGTCCACCACCACGTCGATCCCATGCTCGCGAAGGTGGTTCGCATCGCCGACGCCCGAGAGCATCAGGAGTTGCGGCGAGTTGAAGACCCCCGCGGAGAGGATCACCTCGACCTTCGCTTTCGCTTGTCGGGTGGAGTTCGCCTGCCCCTGCGCCAGACTTGCGTCGTAGACCCCGGTGCCCGTTACATACTCAACTCCCACCGCGCGCGGCCGGGCTGCGTTCGGGTCATCCCAAAGCACTCGGGTCACGAACGACCCCGTACGCACCGTCAGCGGATGCCCGTCGTCGACCGTATCGAGGATCAACTCGCGGGTTCCATTGCGGGTGCCGTCCCGCGTCGCGAGCGGAAGCCGAAACAGCCCCGAGGTCTCGTGCGTCGCCAGCGAGGCATTGAGGTCCTGCTGAAGCAGCGAGCCCAACGCGGAGGCGGTCCCCACGGCGTCGGTCGGCTCGATCGAGCTTCCGAACGCCCCCTCCGCCGCAAACGCGTTGGCCGCGGCGAGAAGGTAGTCGACCACGGACGGGTCCGACATCGCCAGGGCGGGGTCGGGCAACTCGATGCTCAACCACTGACGAACCTTCTCGTAGGTCGGCTGCATCTTGGCAGCGCGGAACTCCGAGCTTCCCGTCAGCTCGGCCAGCCGATTCCAATCCGAGGGCGGCGGCAAGACCGTAACCAGCGCGTTGACTGCGGTCGATCCTCCCAGGGCGCTTCCCCTTGGGTACAGGATGCCGTCGTCGGTGTACTTGCTATCTCGCTCGTCGTCCGAACGATCGAAGTGATGCTGCACCCAAAACCACCACGCCATCGCGGGATCCTCGGTGGACAACGCGTGCATAGCCGGGACTCGATAGCGGCCGTGGTCCCCGACGTCCTCGCCCGCTTCGAGCAGAAGAACGCGGCATCCCGCCTGGGCGAGCCGAGAGGCGACGGGCCCACCTCCGGCACCCGAGCCGATCACGATGTAGTGGAACTCGTCCTGCTCGAGCGAGGCTTCGCAGCGCTGGGGGATCTGCGGCTCGACAGGACCCTCGCGAATATCGGCGCCACCGTCGCAGGCACTCGAAAGTCCGAGCGCCGCGAATATCGCCGAAATTGCAGCGTTTTTGAGGAGCTTGTCCATCTCACCAGTTCGGCCCGGTGTACGTCCTTGTCCGACGGCTGTCCGTGCGAGAGATGTGCACAGCCTGTTCCGTTAATGTGAACAGATCTGCTGCGATGTAGGTGGTAAGCGGACCTCCGATGGGAACCCGCCTTCGACTGCACCGACGCACCGTGCTCGGCTGGCTCAGTGCCAGCGGCATCGTGACCGGGTGCGTCGCGGACCCCTCCGTCGAGGCCCGAGATCCGCAGCTCCCCGACCGTGAGGATGTCGATTGGCCGGACGCTCCGGCGGAGCCGGTGGACAACGTCAACGATGCGGCCGTGCAGAACGTTCGGGCGCTGATGGACGTCTTCATCCCGACCGAACGCGACAGCAACGCCGACATCGTGGCCGCCGGTGCGCTCGAGGCCGGTGCGATGGAGATGCTCGAGCTCTCGCGGTTTCTTCCCTCGGCTCGAGCGCTCGCCCTGATTCCACAGAACGCGACACCAGGATTCGAGGACCTCGAGACCTTCGACGCGGCGCTGCGCGGGTTGCTCAGCGCCGACCTCGATGGGCTCGCCTTCAGGCAGCATCCCCTCACCCCGTTTCGAAACCTCGAGCGGCATGAGCAAGAGGCGGTCGTCCGAGATGCAATGGACGATCCGCTCACCCGCCCCTTGCTGGTGTTTGCGCGGGCCGCCGCGTTCATCGCCTTCTTGGGCGCGACCCACAACGACCTCGGCCTGATCTACGCCGGCTTCCCCCCTTTCGAGGACTTCGACGGGGGCATCGCCAACAGAGGATACCCACGCACAGCAGACGGCCGGGTCGTCGACGTCGACACCGAAGACTTGGCCGAGCTGGCGGCCCGTGGCGAGCTCGAGGACTACACCTACAACCTCGAGCCGCCGCCGACCCCCGACGACGACCTCAGCGACATCCTCGACGCGAACGGAGACCTCGTTTGAAGTCACACTACGACGTCCTGATCGTTGGATCTGGCTTTGGGGGCGCCGTGATGGCGGCTCGGCTCGGGGCGCACTTGAACCCGACCGGCCACAGCATCGCCGTCTTCGACAAAGGTGGCGACCCAACCGGACGATTCGATCCCACCTCCCCCCTCGCCCCCGAGGTCCACGAAGATGGCAACCGATTCCGCCACACGCTGGACCCGAGCTACCTCTCGGAGATCGGTGAGGTCTTCACCGACCTCGAGGGCGCGTACCGGGCCGGCAACGCGAGCATGAACGTGGTCGCCGGCAAGGGACTCGGAGGGGGGTCTTTGCTGTATGACGGCGTCAGCCTTCGGACACCAGCGGCAGTCTTCGACCGTACGCGCGACGGACGACGCCTGTGGCCCGCGGAGTACACCCGCCAGTCACTCGAAGCGGACTACGGGACGGTCGAGGCGCAGCTCCGGGTGCATCGCATGGCGTGGACCGACGCCGAGGTTCCGCATTGGCAGCTCACCACCAAGCGGGACTACGTCTTCGCCGAAGGCTGCCAACGCATCGGCGCCACCGCCGTGGGACTCAAGCTCGCCGATCACAACGACGCCAACGAGGGGTGGTGGAATCAGGGGCAGCGTTTCGAGGGCCGCCAAGACCTCACCAAGAATTACCTCGAGGACGCGCGGCTCGAGGGCGTCAACTTCGAGACAGGTTGCGAGGTCACCGAGATTCTTCCCGGCGACGATGGCTACGTCGTCCGCGGGATCGACCGCCGCGCCGGGGCGCGCGAGTTCGAGGTCACGACGAGGGTCCTCGTGATTGCGGCCGGATGCGTCGCCTCCGCGGGCCTGCTGCTGCGCTCCAATGAGAACTTCACCGGCGCACGCTCGCTCGACCCCGCCGGGGAGGCAGACCCGGTCGTGTTGGGCCGGCGACTCTCGGGCAATGGGGACTACGGCGTGATGGGCATGCTCGGCCGCGACTACGAACGGCCGGTGCAGGGACAGCGCGGCAAGCCCATGTCGAGCTTCTGTCCGTCTTTCTGGCGAGAACACCAGTTCGTGCTCATCCCGTTCTACGCCGCGCCCATGTACCCCGCGCTCGGCCAGATCACGAGTCTGCTTCCGCCCGCCGATCCCCAAGCGAGCGGGCGCGGCTCCACGTCCGTCGCACGCGCCTCCGATGGCCGCGCGCTCCCGGACTGGGGTCAGGGCTACAAGGAGCGCATCGAGCTGTTCAGCTCCAAGATGCTGACGATGGGATGCCTCGCGCTGGACGACAGCGAGGGTCTGGTCGAGCTTGACGCCGCCGACCGAACGTCCGTGCAATGGCGCGAAACCAGCGCCGAGACCGAAGGCCGCTGGAGCGCCGCGCTCGACGCGATGCGCCGAATCTACGGGGCGCTGGGCGGCGAGCTCTTCGCCGACGGCTACCGAACCGATGGCACCGTCAACTCGTCCCATCCGCTGGGCGCGTGCCCGATGGCATCGGACCCGGCCCACGGAATCGTCGACCCCGGCGGGGAGTGCTTTCGCAACAACAACCTCTTCGTCATGGATGGCAGCGTCGTGCCCGGAGCGCTTGGCGTGAACCCGTCGTTGACCATTGCCGCCCTCGCCGAGCGCTGCGCTCGGCGCCTCATCGCCGGCGACGGAACGAAGCCACTGCTCGATCGTCTCCTTTGAGGCAAACCGAGGTACCGTAGCGGTTCGCAGTTATGGACCGGATGCGTCGCGTCTCCAACCTCTGGAATTGGCTCCCAACGTTTCGTGCGGTGGCAGAGACAGAGCACGTGCGCCAGGCAGCGGACCGACTGCACACCAGTCCATCTGCACTCTCCCGCACTCTCAAGCTGCTCGAAGACGAACTCGGCCAACCGCTCTTCGATCGGGTCGGACGACAGCTTCGCGTCAACGCTGCCGGCCAGGCCCTGCTTCGCGCGGTCCGAGATTCGATGCGGCGGGTGCACGACGCGACCCAGGCTATCGACAGCGCGACGCTCAGCGGTCCGATTCGCGTCAGCGCCGAGGGAACCCTGATCGCGGCATTCGTGGTCCCAACGCTGGCGCGCATTCGAAAGTCCTACCCAGATCTCGTCCCGCAGGTCACAACCGGCGCACTCAATGACCCCCTCCTGGCGCTTCGCACGGGCGATGTGGATGTCCTTCTGCAGACCACCGCATGTGCTGCAAAGGACTTGTCCTGCGAGCGACTGGGCACCTCCACGAACGGGATCTACTGCGGTCGCGACCATGCGCTCTATGGCAAGACCGAGTCCATGACGCTCGATGATGCGGCGCAGCACCTCTTCGTGGCCCCGCCCGCGGTCGACGGACAACCGGTCGAAGGCTGGCCGGCGGAGGTCCCCCGCACGGTTGCCGCGACGGTCTCGCCCATGCAGACCGGGGTCGAGGTGGCGCGGACGGCTGGGCTGCTCGCCGTCTTTCCGGACCGGGTGGTCGTTCGCGAACGTGACCGCGGCGACCTGCATCGGCTCAACGTCGACGGCCTGCCATCCGTATCGTTCTTCGCGACCACCCGAGAGACGCTCGGCGACGGGCCGGTCGAGGCCTTCGTGGCCGTGCTTCGCGGCGTGGTCAGCGACGCGTGAAAGACCCGCGTCAGACCGGGCGCGGATCCGGCAGTCCAGGCGGCAAACGTTCGACGAGCAGCGCCCCGCGAATGTGGCGAACCTCGCCCGGATAGCGGATCCTCGAGGCACCGACGACCACGGCCTGCCCGCCCTCTCGAGTCGCGGCTTCGGCCGCAGCGCGGGCTTGGTCGATGCGGGAGCGTACGATGACCATCATCGGGCCTGCGAGCGGCACCTCGGGCACCGGCCAGTCGCAGGCGAACAAGGCCGGCGCCAAGTAGCAGCCCGGAGCACCAGAGCGGGCCAGGTCGCCCCCTGCGACCAGGACATCGACACCGTCTTGGCGCTCCCATGCTCGGTGCGCGTCGAGAAACGCCTCCCGCATCTCGGGAGTGACCGGCCCCGCAAACGAAAACGGATCGTCGGGCGGGCCCATCACCGCGCCAACCCAAACCCGCTTCAGGTGACGCAAGAACCGCTCTTCCGCATCCACGACATACGCCCGCTTCACGCTGCGCGGGTCAGTGCCCGAGCGTCGAAGGCCGGTTCGTGCCAGCACGTATGCAGCCAATTCGCGGTCCGCAGACGCTTCGACGACCGCGACGCGCGGACCTGGACGTCGAACACCGACGATCGGCCACATCATGGGGTCGTCGGGATTGTTGAGGGCCACCCTGAAGGCCATCTGCGAAGCGGACGGCTCCTCCTCACCTTGGGTCCATGGGGTCTTGGAGATGTGAAGCACCTCAGCACCGACCGTGCTCCGCAACACGCGTGCCAGCGGGCGGAGCAGCGTCGGAACCACGGCGCAGGCACCCTCCTCCCACTCGAGTTTGACGCGTCGGCCCTGCCGCAGGTTGGTCCAAACCTGCTCCAGGCTCTCGAGCGGCTGGCCTGCGCGTTCGATGATTCGTACGTTGGTATCTCCGAGTTCGCGAAACCGCTGAGCGCGGAGCCCATCGAGCCGTTGCTGAACCTGGCCGATCAGCTGCTCGCGATCCCACGCGACCATCTGTGCCTGTTCGGCCAAGTTGGCGCCAACAGCATCGGCATACAGCGTGACCAAGTCGCGGAGCTCGGAGCCCAAGGCTCGCGCCGCAGCAGCGATACGTTCGGGCCTGGGCGATCTGTCGGTCACCGCAGCGCCATGATCACCGCCGCCGACACACCCACCCCGATGGCGATGCCCGCGGCGACCGCGATTGCGACCGTCTTGCTGCGCTGACTTGTGGGCTCGATGTCGTGGGTCTCGACCAGCTCGGCCGGAGCAGCCTTTGTGGCTTCGAGCAGCTCAACATCTTGGTGACGCGGCGGGATCCGGCCACCGTTATTTTGGGAGAACTCCCCGAGCTTGTCGATCAGCTCATCGAACGTGGGACGGACGTCGGGCCGCCGGCTCATCATGCGGCGGCAAAGGTCAGACAACGCGGTATCGAAGGCGGCAACCTCGAGCTTGAGCTGGGGTCGTTCGGACTTGAGGTGCCGGCGGACCACGGCCGTGTAGTGATCGTCATGCCCGCCCTTGCGGAACGGCGGGTGCCCGCTGCACATGTGGAACAACGAGCATCCGAGTGCATAGACGTCGGCGCGCGAGTCGACCTCGTCGCCCATCGCCTGTTCGGGCGCCAGGTAGTCCGGCGTTCCGACGAAGACCCCGGTCGCCGTGATGGAGAGGTCTTCTTGAAGCGCCTTGGCCAACCCAAAGTCGGTGACCTTGACCGCCCCCTGGCTGGTAACGACCAGGTTCGAAGGCTTGACGTCGCGGTGCACGACGCCGGCGCGCTTTGCTTCTCGCAAACCCACGGCTGCTTGACGGATCCCCTCGGCGGCGTCGGCCGGATGAAGCGGGCCGCGCTTCTTGAGCGCTTGGCCGAGGTCCTCGCCGTCGAGGAACTCCATCGCCAAGAACGGGCGACCTTCGTGCTCTCCGATCGCGTAGATCTGGACAATGTTGGCGTGGTTCATCGCCGCGAGCGACCGGCCCTCGCGAAGGAAACGCGTCTTGAACTCGGTCGACTCGCGGTGCTTTGCACCTAGGATCTTGATCGCAACTCGCCGGCCCAGGGCAGAGTCGAGGCCTTCGTAGACCTCTCCCATCGCTCCCTTACCGAGCAGTCCCACCACTGAGAACTGGCCGATGCTTTCCGGCGGTGCCGCCATCGTACGGCCAGGGTTTATCACGGGAGCTGGGTTGACTGCCACGAAACGCTTGGAGCAGATGAACAGGCGTTCCACTGCCAGAAAGCGCACTTCACGCGGCATCGCTGCAGCGCTCGGTCACTCCTGCGCCAACACCTTGGGCCGAGACTCGCCCGTCTCGCAGCCATTCGACGACCCGTTCGGGCGAGGTTCGGGCGCAATCCCGTGGACTTCTTCTGTTTGCACGCGCAGATCTTCGAGGATCGATCACCCGATGCGACGCCTCCGAGGTCCATATGGAGCCGCACCTGCTAGCCGGCTGAGGACACAGCGGGGGCAGATACGGGGAGCACCAAGCGAAAGGTGGCGCCGGGGGCTTCGGTGACGACGTGCTCCAGCGTTCCGCCGTGAGCCTCTGCGACCTGGCGCGCGACTGCGAGGCCGAGTCCCGTGCCCACCTCTTTGGTGGTCTTGAAAGGCGCAAAAACATCGAAGTCAGCGGGGATGCCAGGGCCGTTGTCGACAACGTCGATGATGACCGTGTCAACCCGGCTCCGGGCCCGGAGCAACACCTGACCGGGCTTCGAATCCAGTGCCTCCACTGTATTCTTGGTGAGGTTGAGAAGGACTTGCGTGAGCTTGGCGTGGTCGAGCTCGAGCAAGGGGAGCGCCGCGTCGACATCGATTTGGAGTTCCAACCCCGCCGCTTCGAAAACCGGGGCCTGAAGCTCGACGATGTCATCGATCAGCTTGGCGATGTCGGTCGGCGCACGCCGGAGGACTTGTCGCTTCGACAGCGAACGAAACTCGACCAGCAGTCCCTGCAGCCGGCGGTTCTCCTTGAGAATCCGCTCGACACCGGCCACGAGCTTGGGATCCGCGTTTGGATCGCGGGCAAGCCGACGTTGCAGCAACTGGCTGGCCAAGAACATGCCGTTGAGTGGGTTTGCGATCTCGTGTCCGAGCGTTGCCGATGTCTGACCGATGGCGGCGAGCCGAGCCCGATCGACCAGCTCGGCCTGCAACCGGTCACGTTCCTCCTGCGCCGCTCGGCGCTGGACCAAGACCGCAACTTGGTTCGAGACCGCCTCGAGCAGACTATGCAGCTCGTGGTCCGGGGTCTCGGCATCCGTCGTGTAAAAGGTGAGGACGCCGAGGGCTTGCCCTTCCACCTCCACGGGAAACCCAAAGGCGCCCCGCAGCTCGAGATCCGTCGACAGGTGGCTGCCGCGCAGCTCTTGATCCGCTCGCAAGTCGGCCACGCGAATGGGAACTCCGTGGGCGAGCGTTGTCCCCGGTAGTGCCTGGCCGATGGGTACCGAGGGGTCCGGGCCCTGGCCCTGTAGTTCCGAACGCTCCGCGTCCGCCGCCCAATAGGCCTCCCGCCGCACGACCTCGTGCGGACCGTCCAACCGCCAAAATTCCCCCATGACCCAGCCTGCCCGCTGACACACGATCTTGAGGATCTCGGACGCAGCCACGCGTACGTCTCGCGCGGCAGCAAGCGCGGATGCGACTTCGTATTGGGCGCGCAAGAACCGGTTGGCGCGTGCGAGCGCATGGCTCTGTTTCCACTCGCGGAGCGCTCGCGTGACGATGTGCGGCAGGTCGAAGAACATCGTGTCCGATTTGACGACGTAGTCCAGCGCACCCGCCCGCATCGCCTCCACGGCCGAAGACTCACTCCCTTGGCTCGTCATGATCACCACCGGGAAGCGTCGCGCCCCGATGAGGTCCGTCCCGCGACCATCAGGCAGGTTGAGGTCGGCAACCACCATGTCGGGCGGCGTGGCCGAGACCGCAGCCTGCGCCTCGCGAACGTACCGCACGACCCGAAGCTCGATGTTCGGCTCGCCCTCGAACGCACGTTGAGCAAGCTCCGCGTGCATCTCGTCATCCTCGACGAGCAGCACGTGAACGGTGGACCCATCCGGCTCATTCATCCTTGTACCCGCCGATTCCATCGCAGCCAAAACGCACCCACATCCTGCATCATCACCTGAATACTCGAGAAGTCGACAGGCTTGACCAGGTACGCGTTCGCGTGGCTGCCGTAGGCGCGTGCCAGGTCTGCGTCCGCGTCGGAGCTCGTGAGCACCACAACCGGAAGCTCTCGGAGCAGCGGCTCCTCCTTGATCTGCCGAAGGACCTCCAGCCCATCCACCCGAGGCAGGCCGAGGTCCAGAAACACCAGGTCCGGACGCGGTGCGTCGTTCGGTTCGCGAAACGCCCCACGCCGATGCAGGTAGTCCAAGGCGGCCTCACCGTCACGCACGCGCCGAATACTGGGTGCCGGACTCTGCTCCTCGAGGGACCGCACCACGAGTTCGGCATGGTCATCGTTGTCCTCGACGAGCAGGATATGCGACGTGATCTTCGTGGCGGGACTACGCATCCTGGTGTCCTGGGTGTGACTGACCGAGCGGGAGTGTGAATGAGAATGCGGTGCCGGTGCCGAGGCCCTCGGACTGCGCCGACACGGTGCCACCGTGTACTTCGACGATTCTGCGCACGAGCGCGAGTCCCACTCCCGTCCCTTGACCATCCGCATTGAGCTGCTCGAACAGTCCGAAGATGCGTTCGGCATACTGAGGCGCAAGCCCGATTCCCTGGTCGCGAATCGTACAAAGGACGCGTTGATCCCCCACAACCGCCGTCACTTCGACATGCGGACGACCCGGCGAGAACTTCAGAGCATTCTCCAGCAGATTCTGCACGACCTCTCGCAACCGTGTCCGGTCGCCCCGCACGACGGGCAGCGGCCCGTGCACGACGATCTCGGCGTCGCGCTCGTCGATGGCGGCCGACAACAACTCCACCGATTCGGCGACCAGCGCGTCGAGGGGAACGTCCTCCGCCGGCGCGGCCACCCTCCCAACGCGAGACAGCGCGAGCAGATCGTCCAGCAGCGTTTGCATGTGCTCACTCGCTCGCTCGATCCGAGCGACGTCTCGACGGAAGCGATCGAGGTTTCCGGCCTCGACGCTTCGCTCGAGCTGCCCCGCAAACCCCTTGATCGTGATCAGGGGACTCTTGAGATCGTGGGACACGGTGTACGTGAACCGCTCGAGTTCGGCGTTCTTCGCCTCGAGCTGCGCGATGAGTTCTTCGCGGGCGCCCTGCGCTTCTTTGAGGTCGGTGATGTCGTGCAAGATCCCCGCGAAGTTCCGATCCCCGTCCTGAGCGAACTCGGCAACAGAGAGGTGCATGGGAAAGGTCGAGCCATCGAAGCGGCGACCCACAACCTCTCGCCCGCTCCCGATGATTCGCTTGTGCCCCGTCTCCAGGTAGCGGCGCAGATACCCGTCGTGCTCCTCGCGGTAGGGGGCTGGCATCAGCACGTTCACGTTGCGCCCCACGATCTCCGAGGCGGCAAAGCCAAACATCCGCTCGGCAGCCGGGTTGAGCTGGAGAATGTTCCCGTGAGCGTCGATGAGAACAATAGCGTCAACGACCGCTTCGAACACCGCTTCGAAGCGCGGCTCGGGCTCGGGGCGCTCGTCCATCGGCACGGATCATCGATGATCCCGAGGTCCGCGCGCAACCCCGAGAAGGCTCCTGTGTCCACCAACACCAGTCGCGGTGAGTTCGAGGGCCTTTTGCGCGTCAAAAACCCTGCCGCATCCCGACCTCACGGTCTCTGAGCGACCGCATCGAGCAGCTCCAAGAGCGCGACGACGTCGAGCGGTTTGGGCAAGAACCCACTCGCGCCTATCTCCTGCGCCATTCGCCGGCCGTCCGCTTCGTGGTGGCCGGTGATCAGCACGATGGGCGTCAGGTCTCCTCGCTTCCGGATCGTGCACGTCAGTGCCGCTCCGGACAGATGAGGCATCTCGAGGTCTGTGACCACAATGGTAGGTCGCACGGCGTCAAACATCTCGAGCGCCTGCGCGCCATCGGATGCGATCACGACTCGGTAGCCCTCGTCCTCGAGAAGCTCACGGACGGCATCTCGCGTCGTTTCATCATCATCCGCGACGAGAATGCACGGGTTGCTCTGTACGGGTTGCTCCAAGGGACCTTCGCTCTGCGCTTGCAAGACTACCGTCCCGGTCATGATCACCCCCGGCAAATTTGTCCGTTCAACCGGGCAGGGAGGCTCACGGGCGTGCTTTGTCCGCGCCGAAAGCAGGCCAGCCGCACACTTTGCCGCCCCGCGATTCGAGGGGACGTGTACGGGACACGCTGGACGAGACCTATGGACGGACCCCTGGCAGACAGACGCGGACCCCACCCCGCCGCTGCGGGCTCGTACTCCGAAGCATGGGCACACCCTGCTGAGGCCATCGCCAAGGCTCTCGGTGTAGACGTCACCGATGGCCTTTCGCGAGCCCAAGCCGCGGCACGCCTGCTGGAGGCAGGCCCCAATACCCTGCGGTCGATCCGGCGTCGCAGCGCCTTCGCAATTCTTGCGGCCCAGTTGCGAAGCGTTCTGGTGGCGCTGCTGGCGGTCGCGGCCGTCGTCGCGACCCTGTTTGGCGAATGGGTCGAGGCTGCCGCGATCGCTGCCGTGTTGGTGCTCAACACCGTCGTTGGCTTCGTCACGGAGTTCAAGGCGGTTCGGTCCATGGATGCGTTACGCGAGCTGGGCGTGGCCGGAGCGACCGTGAGACGCCAAGGTTCGGTCGAAGTCGTTCCCGCCAAAGACCTCGTCCCCGGCGACGTCGTCGTGCTCGAAGGAGGCGATGTCGTCACCGCCGACCTTCGAATACTGCACGCGTCCAAGCTGCAGGCCGACGAGTCCACGCTGACGGGCGAGTCGCTGCCCGTCAACAAGCGCGTCGAGCCGGTCGAGGCCAAGACGCCGATCGCCGAGCGCAGCCCCATGCTGTGGAAAGGCACCGTCGTGACGCGCGGCGCAGGGGAAGCCGTGGTCGTGGCGACCGGCATGAACTCCGAGCTGGGCAAGATCTCCCGACTCGTTGCCACCGCAAGCGAAGAGCAAACGCCACTCGAGCA
This sequence comes from uncultured Nannocystaceae bacterium, assembly GCA_964352485.1. Classification (GTDB taxonomy): domain Bacteria; phylum Myxococcota_A; class Polyangia; order Nannocystales; family Nannocystaceae; genus CAJXVA01. The sequence continues at coordinate 14,793 of CAYGTG010000023.1, forward strand.
ACGACTCAACCGGTTGGGCCAAGGGTTGATGTTGGTGACGCTGGTGATCGCTGGTCTCGTCGTGGGGTTGGGACTGCTCACCGGCCAGTCGCTCTATTTCGCCGTCGAAACCGCCATCGCGTTGGCGGTCGCGACCGTTCCCGAAGGCATGCCGGTCATCGCCACGATGGCGCTTGCGCGCGGCGTCCGGCGAATGGCTCGGCACGACGCCCTCGTCAATCGACTCTCCGCCGTGGAGACCCTCGGGGCCACGAGTGTCATCTGCACGGACAAAACGGGAACCCTCACGCAGAACAGGCTCGCGGTCGCTGAGCTCGAGGTCGCGGCCGATGCTGGCGCCCGGCGCCGTGCGCTGGAGATCGGGGCGCTGTGCAACAACGCCTCATTGACAGGCCCCGGCGTCGGGCTCGGCGAGCCCCTCGAGGTGGCGCTGCTCGCTGCCGCGGAGCGCGAATCCATCCTGCGCCCCGAGCTGCTCGAGATCTGGCCAGAGGTGCGCGAGGTGGCGTTCGACACCACGACCCGGTTGATGGCCACGGTGCACGGCAGCCGGGCCCCATTTCGTGTCGCGGTCAAGGGCGCGCCCGAAGACGTCCTTCGCATCTGCTCGCTGAGCCCAGATCAATACGACGAGTGGCGCGCCAAGAGCGAAGCCCTGGCAGCCAAAGGTCTCAGAGTGCTCGCGCTGG
>CAYGTG010000023.1:15491-19719 GCA_964352485.1 uncultured Nannocystaceae bacterium
TGTCGGGAACACTTGGCCTTGATCGCCTCCGTCGGCTCGCCGAGCGCACCATCGAAGCCGTCTTGGACCCGGTCTACGTGGAACTCACGTTCTTGGGACTCGTGGGAATGCAAGACCCACCTCGCGAAGAAACCCGCGCGACGCTCGCGTCCTGCAGGCGAGCGGGAATCCGGGTCGTCATGGCCACCGGGGACCATCCGCGGACCGCCGCGAAGATTGCGACACAGACGGGGCTCGTCGACGACGCAGAACCCTCGGTGGTGCTTGGGGAACGACTCGAAAATGGCGACGGCTTCTGCGAGGGTGAGCGACGCGCTCTGCTAGCGGCTGAGGTCTTTGCCAGGGTCAGTCCAGAGCAGAAACTCAATCTCATCGCCCTGCACCAGGCAGCGGGGTCTGTCGTCGCGATGACAGGCGACGGGGTCAACGACGCTCCGGCACTGCGCAAAGCGAACATCGGCGTCGCCATGGGGGAACGCGGAACCGCAGCCGCCCGGGAGGCCGCGGACATCGTGCTCAAGGACGACGACCTATCGACCCTCGTGCCGGCGATCCACGAAGGGCGCGTCATTTTCGACAACATCCGCTCGTTCGTCGTGTACCTGCTCTCCTGCAACCTCAGCGAGATTCTGGTGGTCGCAGTCGCGGCACTCGCCGGCCTGCCCCTGCCCTTGCTGCCGCTACAGATCCTGTTCCTGAACCTCGTGACCGACGTGTTTCCGGCCCTCGCCTTGGGCATGGGCGATGGCGACGCCAACATCATGGGTCGTAAACCACGCGATGTTCGAGAGTCTCTGATCGCGAAGAAACAGTGGCGCACGATCGCGGCCTACGGGTTCGTCCTGGCCGCGAGCATCCTGGGAGTCTACGGTTTGGCGATTGGCAGGTTCGGGATGGCACCTGAACTCGCCCGGACCGTGGCCTTCCTCGCCCTGGCGTTCGCTCAGCTTTTTCACGTCCTGAACATGCGAGGGGACGACAGCACGTGGCTCCGCAACGAAGTCACCCAGAACAAATGGGTGTGGGCCGCGATCGCCATCTGCATCGGTCTGGTTTTGGGAGCGCTCTATCTCCCGGTGTTGGCGGAGGTCCTCGCGCTCACGGCCCCCTCAGCGCAGGGGTGGTGGCTCATCCTTGCGGGGAGCCTCGCACCTGTGCTCGTGGGTCAGGCGTCCAAGGCGGTCCTCGGATACCGACGCCGCATCCAAGCCCCATAGCGGCTCCTTACTGCGGATTCGTTCGCCGGGGTGCGCCTTCGACCGACGACCCCTCGACTCAGCCCCCGGGAGGACCTGTGCCCTCGAACGCGGGGTTCTCGAACCGGGTGTGCTCGCCGATGAACGACAGGTGCACGGTGCCGCACGGACCGTTTCGCTGCTTGCCGATGATCACCTCCGCGTCGCGCTCGATCTCCTTGCGCTTCTGCTCGTCGGTCACGTACCGCGCCTCGCGGTAGATGAACATGATGATGTCGGCATCCTGCTCGATGGCGCCTGACTCCCGAAGGTCGGACAGCATCGGGCGGTGGTCGGCTCGGCTGTCGACACCGCGGTTGAGCTGGGAGAGCGCGATGACAGGCAGCTCGAGCTCTTTGGCGATCGCCTTCAGTCCCCGAGAGATCTCGGAAATCTCCTGCTCGCGGATGTCGTACTTGCCCTTGCCGCCGCGGGCCAGCTGCAGGTAGTCGACGACGATCATGCCCAGCGGTTTGCGATTGCTGCCCTCCTCCGGGGGCGGGAACAGGCTCTTGTCTTGGCGGAACCGGCGGGATCGCGCCCGAATCTCGAGGATGGTGGGCGCGGCGGAGTCGTCGATGAACAGCGGCGCTTTGTAGACACGATCTGCGGCACGCACCAGCGCCGCAAACTCCTGCTCGACCAATCGACCGGCGCGCAGCTTGCCCGCGTCGATGCGGGCCTCGCTGCAGAGAATCCGTTCGATGAGCTGGTTGGCACCCATCTCCAGCGAGAAGAAGAGCACCGGAAACTTGGGCGGACGCTCAGCCTCGGGTTTGTTCAGGTCTCGTTCCTGCACGATGCAGGCGTGCTGACAGAAGTTGAGCGACAGCGCCGTCTTCCCCATCGAAGGCCGAGCCGCGAGGATCACCAGGTCCCCTGGCTGCATGCCCCCGGTCATCTCATCCAGCTTCTTGAACGAGGTGGGCACCCCGGTGATCGGGTTCTTGAGCTTGGCCCGCTCGGTAATCGCCTCGAAGACGCCGTGGATGAGGTCTTTGGCCGACTTGTAGTTGCCCTTGCGACCCGACTGGTTGACCTCGAGCAGCTTCCGCTCAGCCCCGTCGATGTACTCGCCGACATCTTCGACCTCGTTGCGCCCCTCTTCGGCGATCTCGCTGCATGTGATCACCAGCTTGCGAACGGTCGACGCGTCTCGAATCAGCTCTGCGTGACTCGCGATGTTGTGGCTCGTCGCGTACCGATCCGCGAGCTTGCCCAGCCCCTCCAGACCGCCGATGAGGCTGAGTTCCTCGGTCGCGCGCAGCTGGGTCTCGAGCGTGACGATGTCGACGGGCTGGCCACGATCCGCCAGCTTGACGATCGCCTTGTATACGGCCTGATGCGCCGGCACGTAGAAGTCCTCCGGGGTCACGATCGAGACGACCTCGTTGAGGCTCTCGTTGCGCAAGAGGATGGCGCCGAGAACCGCGGCTTCGGCTTCCTTGTTGTGCGGCAGTGGCTTCGACATGCGGGAGCCGACTACCGTAGATCCAACCCCGCGCGGGGGGGACGCAGCCGCGTGGCGGCCCGCCACGATAGGCTGGGCCCTATCCTGGAACACTTCGGACGCAGCGCAGCTGGACCGTGTCGGTCCGATGTCGTGCAACTTCACACGCACAAACACGAAGCTCTGATCGCTTATTGAGGGGATCGAGCCGCTCGGCACCCAACGCTCCGGCGTCGGTCGCAGAGGTGAGTTTTCGGGACCGGTCGTCTCGGCGCGGGGCGCAGGATGCTGCGAAGACACCGAGACGCACCTGACTGCCCGGGAGATTGCCGCGCGCGTCCGTATGGGGGCGAGCGGCAGACCCGGGTCGAGACTTCGCTATGGGCTGGATTTTTGCACCCGAGCCGCCGAATCGGGGCCACGCACGGCGACCCGGCCGTGGAGCCGACGCACGCGATTTTCGATCGCTCGCGGCATCGAATGGTCACGGGCATTCGGCTGCGACATCGGCGCTCGTACACGTGGGTTTCTCGCGTTTCGTAGGGGTATCTCGACTACACTGGGCCACGTGGAGGGCCAACTCGGGAAATACGATCTTCTCGAGCGTCTTGCCGTTGGAGGCATGGCGGAGCTCTTCCTTGCGCGATCTCAAGCTCGCCATGGGTTCCAAAAAACCCTCGTCCTGAAACGGATTCTGCCGTCCTTCGCCGAACAGCCGGACTTCGTGCAGATGTTCCTGACGGAGGCCAAGCTCGCCGCCGGCCTTCACCACCCCAGCATCGCTCAGGTTTTCGACTTCGGGGAAGACAACGGGAGCTTCTTCTTCACGATGGAGTTCGTCGCCGGGCGCAACGTTCGGCAGGTACTGCTCGCAGGTCACCAGAACAAGATCTCGATGCCCCTGAGCTGTGCGCTCCGGATCGTTGACAACGTCGCCGCGGGGCTCCACCACGCCCACGAACATCGCGACGTCGATGGGAATCCGCTCGAGATCGTGCACCGGGACGTTTCGCCGTCCAACGTCCTGGTGACCTACGACGGCAACATCAAGCTAGTCGATTTCGGCATCGCCAAGATCGCTGCCCGGGGACCGGCGACGGTGGCCGGCTCACTCAAGGGCAAGGTCTCGTACATGTCGCCCGAGCAGTGCCGCGGCGAGCTGGTCGACCGACGCAGCGACATCTTTAGCCTTGGCACACTTCTTTGGGAGTTGACGACGGGACGGAAGTTGTTCGGCCTCGATACGCTCGGCCTCGAACTGCTCAAGCAAGTCGAGCGCGCCGACGTCCCCCCGCCGACGGGCATCATCCCGGACTATCCACCGGAGCTGGAGACCATCGTGCTCAAGGCGATGGCCCGAGACCGCGAGGACCGCTACCCGACCGCGCAGGACTTCCGCGACTCGCTCGAGGAGTTCACGCTCAAGCAACAGATTCCGCTCTCGTCGTCTCGGTTGTCCGCCCACATGGAGAAGCTCTTCCCCCGGCGGAACCACGAGAGCGTCTCCTTCGTCAGCTCGCTTGCGCTCGTGCCGACCGACGAC
>CAYGTG010000024.1:0-19693 GCA_964352485.1 uncultured Nannocystaceae bacterium
GATCCGCATGCGTTCCTGGCCCTCGGCCTGAAGCACGCGAAGCGTGAGGTACTGAAGCGAGTCGAGCGTCGCGCCATGCCGACCGATCAACAGACCGCCGTCAGACTCGGCGCAGTTGAGGTCGCAGTGAAGCCCGTCTTCTTCGATGTCGATGTCGACTTCGACTTCGACACCGAGCAGCCCGAGCACGCTCTCGAGAAAGGAGCGCACGACGGGCACCGCCGGGGAGAAACGCTCCTCGGGGCTACGGTCATCTTCTTCAGAGTTGTTGTCCTGCTGTGGGTCGGACATGCGATCGGTCCAGAGTCTACTTCTTTTTGGCCGGCTTTTCGTCGGCCTTGGCCGCCTTAGTATCTACGGCCGGCTCATCCGTGTTCCGGCCTACCTGGATCGCGGTTTGCACGACCGACAGGCAGATGTTGACGAAGATATAGAGAGCCAAGCCGGAAGGCAAAAACAACATGAAGGCCGCGAAGACGACCGGCATGATCCAGCGCATGAGCTTGGCCTGCATCTCGTCGCCAGAGGTCGGCATCATGCGGTTCTGCACGACCATCATGCCGCCGAGCAGGACGGGCAGGGCGAAGAAGGGGTCCTGCTTGGTCAAGTCGGGGAGCCACAGGAAGGGCTCGTGCACCAGCTCGACGGCGGCGCCCAACATCGCGTACAGCGCGATGTACACGGGCATCTGCACGAACACCGGAAGGCATCCTGCGAGCGGGTTGACGCCTTCGCGGGCGAACAACGCCTGAGTCTCCTGGCCTTGCTTGACCCGGTCATCGGCGTATTTCTTCTTGATCTCGGCGATCTTCGGCTGAATCCGCTTCATCGCCTTCATCGAGTTCATCTGCTTGAGCGTCAGGGGCAGCGTGACTGCCTTGATGACGATCGTCACAAGCACGATGGCCCAGCCCCAAACGCCGACCCATCCATAGAAGAACCGCATCAAGCTCAGCAACATCCGGCCGAGGTACTCGGACAGGCGTCCCAGGATGCCCCAGTCGATGGCTTCCTCCAGGTGAACCTCGTTGGCGGGTTTGACCGCCGAGAAGTCCTGCAGGCTCTCGAGTTCCTTGGCTCCAACGAAGAGGCCCAGCTCGTAGCGCTTCACCTCACTGGGTCCGAGCGTGGAGACATTCGTCGAGAGGCTCCCCACGAGGAACCCGCCGTCTTCGCTCTGCTGCAGCACGCACTCGCCGAAGGGTTCGGTGGGAACCATCAGCGTGCCGAAGTATTTGTTGTCGACGCCGCCCCAAAGCACCGGGTCGGCGCCATAGGTGATCGGTCCGTCTTCGACGTCGCTGGTATCCTCGTCCTCGAAGTCTTCGGTGGTCCGGCACAGACCTCGCTTGATGTTGTACCGGCTCTCTTCGCCGCTCAGACCAACGCGGCTGCGCACATGCATGCGGTGGCGTTGCTCTTGCTGGCTGAGGTTGGTGACCTCGACCGACAGAACGCCTTCGTACCCAGCAAGCAGCTTCAGAGTCTGCTTGATCTGAACATCTTCGGTCCGATGGACCAGCGTAAAGCTGTCTGCGCTGGCGCTCTCAACCTCAAAGGCTTGCCCGCCACCGATGCGAAAGTCGCTCGCCGCATCAGCAAAGCTGACCTCGAGCGTGGACGCGCCGCCGAGCCCAAGAGGGTCGGTCGCCGTGTCGTGCCCCTGGAACTGCTCGCTGAGCAGGTCGACCTCTTCGACCATTCCGCCGCGACCCGGCGCGCGGTTCGTGACCTTGAGGGACAGAAGGTCGTTGGAGATGGTGTGGTGCACCACCTCAACATCAGAGGCGGTGGGTGGCTCATCTTTCGCAGCGTCCGGACCTCCGGTGGGCGCCGGACCCGACTTGTCTTCGGCCTTCGCTTCGTCGGCAGCCGCTTCGTCGGCAGTCGCTTCGTCAGCTTGGGCGTCCTCCTCGACCGGTGGTGGGAGAGGAGGCGCGAAGAAGTCGAATGCGATCCAGACGATTCCGCAGAGAAAGAGCGCAATGGCGATGCGTTTTTCGAAACTCAAACTCATCGGGAGCTCCGCTTGGGGGGTACGGGGTCGTAGCCGCCCGGATGGAAGGGATGGCACCGCCCAATGCGACGCACGGCGAGCCAAGTACCACGAACTGCACCGTGCTCACCAAGCGCTTCGGCCGCAAAGCGCGAACAGCTCGGATGAAAGCGGCAGCGGGGACCCAGCAGGGGAGAGACGAGCAACTGATAAAGACGGATGAAACCAACGCCGACCCATGACACGCCAAACCGCGCTGGCATGGGGCTCAGCGCGGTGGAGGGCGTGTCGTGGTGTTCGCAGCAAGCCGCCGAATGACCGCTGGGGTCGTCGTCGGAGAGGTTCGCGCTCACGAGGAACCTCGCTCGGCATGCTGCCGCGTGAGCCTACGAGCCAGCGCCACGAAGTCGCTGCGCAATTCTTCGAGCGTAAAGCTCAGCGCGTTTCGTTTTGCGACCAACACCATGTCGTAGCCAGGGGGAAGATGAGCCCGCTCCTGGCGAAACACCTCGCGCACCAGGCGCTTGATGCGGTTGCGCTGATGAGCGCGGCCGACCTTCCGGGTTACGGTGACCCCCAGCCGCGTAGGTCGCAACGCTGGGGGCTCGCTTTGCGGCGTGACCTCGCGCGCCGAGGGCTGCGAAACTCCGCCTGGGTCCGCACGCACGACACCCACCAGCTCCTCTGCCGGGCGCCGTCGGTTGGTCTCGTGGCGAGACCTGGTCCGAGGCGCCACAAACACGAGGAAGTGGCGGGTGTGGTGTTTCTGGCCCCGACGCTGGACGCGAAGAAACTCCCGGCGCTGGCGCAACCGCAGCCAACGCGGGAGTCCTTGCGGCTTCATCGAGCCAAAGACCCTCGCAACGAAGAGCCGGCCGACCCGGCTCTACTTGGAGCCGCAGCTCACCGTGAGGCGCTTGCGACCTTTGCGGCGACGGTTGGCCAGAACTTTGCGGCCGTTCTTGGTCGCCATGCGAGCGCGGAAACCGTGCGTACGTTTGCGGCGAGTGTTGTGCGGTTGGTAGGTACGTTTGGACACGATGCGTTCTCCTGCCCTCGCTGGAGGGACCCGTGGCATCCGCGGACGCCGAAAGGGAGCGGTAGATAGCAACCGGATCCCCAGCCTGTCAAACGACAGCCACGTGTGGGATCGCCGCTGATCTTTCCATCCCCCTGCGAGCAGTATCGCACCTGGACCTACATGGTTGGCACGGTCTTGATCGAAGCTCGAGAACTGCTTGCACGCGAGCCCGCAAAGCCGCTTGCCAAGCGGGTTTGCGCGATCGCAACGCCGCAAAGCCGCTTGGCGTCCGCGCGGGCCCGCCGTCATCGATCTGCCGCCCGCCGATTGCCTAAGTATTTTCATGGACTTATGCGCCGGCGGTCCATAGCCGGCCACCATGCTCGACCCACCGAGTGGGCCTGCGGCGTTTGCACGGGCCAATGATCTCAAGCGCTTGGCAAGATCGTTTCCCTCTGGCTTGCGACGCGTCTGTCACACGCGTACACCGACCAACCCGTGGGGACCCCATCGTCTCCTGGGACCGCTACCAAGACCTCTTACGGGCAGTTTCGCTCACCCGTCACCGCCCGTCCCCTCTCACTTCCGTAGCCGCAGCTGCTCCTCGCAGCCACGCCCAGCCGTCCTCTTCCGTCCTCCGTCCCCTTTGGGTGACGACCGCGGGCTTTTTCAGCCTGGCTGCGGACGAGACCAGGTGGCACCCCCAAGCACAGCGCGAATTTCCCACAAGGTGGGGATGCGCTGTGGAGAGGTCTTTCTTGTCCGCAGAAAAAGCCCCGTGTTCCTGCGCACTTCTCCACTTGTCCACAGCTCCCTGCCCACTGTGGACGCCCCCGCTATGACCGATCTTTGGAACGAGGCACTTCAGGGTCTGCAGCCACGCCTGGGTCAAGAGACCTACGACTTGTGGCTGCGTCCACTCACCGTCGCCGCCGTCGAGGGACAGACCATCCGTCTGCGCGCGCCCAGCCTCTTCATGAAGGAGTGGTTCGAGAACCACTACATGGAGGCTGTTCTCGACGAGATCGAGGCGCGAACCGACTCCCGCTACGTGCTCGATCTCGAGGTCGACCCCAACGCTGCGGAGCTCACGCCTGAGCGGTCACAAGGCAACGGCGAGCCTGGCGCGAAACCGGCCCCACAGGCCAGCTCGGCTTTCGCCACGCCTGAGTCTCCGACCCCCAGCATTCAGGTCCGCCAAGTTGCACCGCCGCCGGTGGGTCTGTCCGAGCGGTACCGCTTCGACTCGTTCATCAGCGGAGCGTCCAACGAGCTTGCGGCTTCAGCCGCGCGCGCCGCCGCCGATCAGCCCGGGACTCGGTTCAACCCCTTGCTCATCTATGGTGGTGTTGGGCTCGGCAAGACGCACCTTCTTCACGCGGTGGGCCACTCGCTGTACGAGTCGGACCCCACCCGGCGCATCACCTACCTGAGCGCCGAGCGCTTCATGAACGAGTTCATCTCGGCGGTGCGCTACAACCAGTTCGATCAGTTCCGCCGGAAGTACCGCGAAGACTGCGACGTCCTCCTCATCGACGACATCCAGTTCATCGCCGGCCGCGACCGCACGATGGATGAGTTCTTCCACGTGTTCAACGCGCTGTACGAAGCGGGCAAGCAGATCATGGTCACCTCCGACCGCACGCCCAGCGACATGCAGAGCATGGAGGACCGCATCACGTCTCGGCTCAACTGGGGTCTCGTCGCCGACATCAAGTCGCCCGACCTCGAGACGAGGGTCGCGATTCTTCGTCAGAAGGCAGAGAACGATCGCATCGCCATCGCCGACGACGTTTGCGTCTACTTGGCCGGCCTGGTCCAAAGCAACGTCCGCGAGCTCGAAGGCGCCCTCGTGCGGGTCTCCACCTTTGCCGACCTCAAAGGCGTGCCGATCACCACGGGCTTCATTCGCGAGGTGATCGGGGAGACGACCAAAGAACGGCGACGCACGCCGGTCACGGTCGAGGCGGTCCAGAAGGCCGTCGCATCCCACTTCTCCGTCCGCATCGCCGATCTCAAAGGCCCGCGTCGCCACAAGGGCATCTCTCGCCCTCGAATGATCGCGATGTTCCTCGCCCGCGAGCTCACCGGATCCAGCTTCCCCGAGATTGGTCTCCGCTTCGGCGGCAAGGACCACTCCACCGTCATCAACGCCTGCAAGCGCATCACCGCGCTGAGCGACCAAGACCCCGAGCTTCGCTCCGCCGTGAGCCAGCTTCGCGAGCACCTGTCGAACTAGACCCGGCTCCGACTCGCGATCTGCACGGCACCGTGCTGCAAACCTCCTCGCCTTGGCTCTGCCAGGCGGGGCGCTCGCGTTGGTTGATCGATTTTACCAACAGGTTGTGCACAACCCTGTGGATGAGTCTGAGGACATCTTGGGGGGAGTTCGGGGGACAACTCGTCCCGCTCTGGTTGTCCCCCGATGTGTGTCCGTATCCCCGGAACGACCCCCAGCCAAACCCACCGAAAAAGTGCCGTGAGATCAGCACCATAGCCCGGTTTTCCACTTTTCCCCAGCACAGACTGAGAAGACGAGAATTAAATAGAAATTTTGCTTTACTGTCTCTCCCGCACGCACCTGGGACGACACGCCCGGGCGAGCAACACGAGGACCAATCGTGATGGAGTTTGAGATCGATCAGAGCCGCTTCCTCGCTGCGTTATCCCTGGCCCAGACGGTGGCCGACAAGCGCGGCACCATGCCTGTCTTGGCCAACGTTCTGCTTCGCGCAAACGCGGACGGCAGCGTGGTGTGCTCAGCGACCGACATGATGACGTCGCTGACCGAGACGGTGTCTGCTGAGGTCAAGGCGCCCGGGAGCCTCACCGTGGGCGTGAAGCACCTTCACGGCGTTGTTCGAACGCTGCCGTCGGGCAACGTTCGGGTGAAGGGCTTGGACAACCACTGGATTCAGCTCAACGCTGGTCGCAGCGAGTTCAAGCTGATGGGCATGCCCGAGAGCGACTTCCCGGAGTTGCCCGACTCCACCGGCGGAAAATCCAAGATCGAGTACGTCGAGGTTCCTGCCCACTCGCTCAGCGACCTGATCGCCAAGACGCACTTCTCGGTCTCCACCGATGAAGCACGGGTCAACCTCAACGGCGTCCTGTTCGAGTGTGATGGTGAGCAAGGAATCATGGTGTCCACCGATGGTCACCGCCTCACCAAGTTCGAACTCGAGCTCAAGGGACCCAAGCTCGACAAAGGGATCATCATCCCGCGCAAGGGCATGCTCGAGATTCGTCGCGTGCTCGATCGAGCTTCGGGCGACGTTGGCCTGGCGGTCACCGACCAGCACCTGTTCGTGAAGACCGCGGACATGGTCCTCTCGGTCAAGCTCAACAACGTCACCTTCCCGCCGTACAAGGCCGTGATCCCCGCGGCGTTCCAGCGCTTCGCGGTCTTGGGTCGCGACGACCTGCTGAACTCGCTGCGCCGGGCCGAAGTGATGGCGCCCGAGAAGACCGCGACCGTCCGGGTTTCGCTGACTCCGGGCAAGTTGGAGCTCACCTCGGACAACCCCGATCTCGGTGTTGCGCATCAGGAGCTTCCCATCGACTACGACGGGGACGAGCTCACGGCAGGCTTCAACGCTCGATACCTCATCGAGGTGCTCGACGTGATCGACACGCAGGAGGTTCGCCTCGAGTTTCAAGGCGAGCTCGACCCATGTGTCGTCAAGCCGCTCGATGGGCCGGACTTCATCGGCGTTGTCATGCCGATGCGGATTTAATCTCAAAGGGGAACCTCTCGGTTCCCCTCGCTGCGGGGGCGGAGCCCCCTTCGCTTCACCCCTCCAAGGGCGGGGGTTGGCCTGGCTCGTGAACCCCTCTCGGGGCTCACTCCTCTTCGTTGCGGATTTAGTCTCAAAGGGGAACCTCTCGGTTCCCCGGGCGTACTGCAAGTTTTGGCGACACCGCCAGGAGCGAAAAAGACGAGTGAGACGTCGTGTCGGGTTTCACCACGGGCTGCTAGGCATCTTCGGGGCAGTACGCGCCGTCGTCGTCTTCGACGCAGCCGCACTCTGCCCACAGCAGGACTTGGCCGGCGAAACAGATCGCAATTGCCTCGCCGATGCAAAACAGGTCGAGCGGTTCGTCGCAGAGCTCCGCGTCCTGCGGCACGCACACTGCCAGATCCTGGCACCCGAAGAGACAGGTTTCATCGATGAAGCACGCGCTCTCGGCATCGCAAGCGGTCTGCGCCTCGTAGCCAGACGGATTGCAGAAGCTGGCGATGCCGTCCTCGCAGGTCGCGGTCGCGGTTTCAGGATCGCAAGCGGGCGTGTCCTCGTCGTGGCACGTGGCGCCGACAGGACCGTCGAAACATCGGTCGCCCTCCGGACATGTGCTCGTATAGGTCCAGCCATCTGCGCCGCATCCGGTCAGTTCGTCCGCCTCGTTGCAGTTCGATACAAACGTCTCGAGATCGCAGGGGACCGCGTCTGTCGCGACGCAGACACCGCCCATCGTGCCGAGCTGACACACCTCATCCGCGCCACACGGGGTGCGGACCTCGAAGCCGTGCGGGTAGCACTCGACGAGCGCCTCCCCTTCGCAGTACGGCTCGTCTTCCGCCCGGTCACACGGCGTTTCCTCGGGTCCAAAGCACTGCTCGTCACTGCAGGCGCCGCCGACCGGACACCCCTCGAATCGCCAAAGCCCGTCGTCGCAGGACAGGATGCCGCCGGGGTCGGAACACTGCTCGTACTCCCCCTCGCAGGCCTCGCCGATCCGCCACACACAGCCCGGACCATCCGAGCCTATCTCGCAGCGAGACCGAGGGCCGCAGCTCATGGTCTGCACGAACCCGTCCTCGGAGCACTCGACGATGTCTCCCTCTACACAGTCGGTTGCGAAGGTCTCGGGGTCGCAGGTCGGACCCGCGCCGGTGTCGGAGGCAGCGCCGCTCGAAGCGGGCGGATCTTCACTGTCCTCCCCGGTCTCGAAACATCCGACGAGCAGGAGTGCTCCTGCACCCAGACAGCAGCGAACGAGTTTCATCCTGAGAATCATGGCGGCTTTTTTCGGAGCTTTCGTCAGGCGTTCACGAACATCGCGGTGTCCAAGGCGTTTTCTTCGCCGCTAGAAACCGCAGCGGCAGTGCCCGGCAGCGCGACCCCGTCGGCGGGATCCGGGAACAACCCCCAAAGGTTCGTGTCACCATGTGCCTCGTGGGTGGCCGGATCGGGCCCGCTGTCGTGAGTCGTTGCTCGTGTTCCTTCTCACAGGCCCGGCGACCCTGTGCTCGCAGCCAGCGCATGGCCCTGGCTGGATGTTCGCCGCATTCTCCGGCCCACATGCAACTCGAGCGCATCGGTCTTCGGGACTACCGGAACTTCGAGAGCGCCAGCATCGAGTTCGCGGAGCGGTTCACGATTCTGCACGGCCACAACGGTGCGGGAAAGACCGCGGTGCTCGAGGCGATCTACCTGCTCAACACGCTGCGGTCGTTTCGGAGCTCGGACATGGGCCCGCTGGTCCGGACGGGGACGAGCGCAGCACTGGTCGAGGCCACGGTTCAGGACGCGGTGGCCGGACTGCCTTCGAAGCTCGAGGTCCGCTTGGAGCGACGAGAGAAGTCGACGCGCCGAACCGCGAGCGCCGACGGCAAGGTCGTTCGCTCCGGTGCGCAGTTCTACGGTCGGGTGAGGGCGATCCTCTTCACGCCTGAAGACCTCGCGGTGTTGCGCGGCAGCCCTTCGGGTCGGCGACAGTTTCTCGATCGCATGGTCTTCGCCCGCGACAAGGGACACATCGCGGACATCCAGACCTACGAAAAACTCGTTCGCTCTCGGAACCATGTGCTCAAGCGAGACGACCTCGGAGGGACCGCTCGCAACGACCTGCTCGATACCTACGAGACCGGCCTGGCAGAAGTCGGCGCACGCGTATGGAACCGGCGGGCAGACATGGTGGAGTCCTTGTCCGGCCCGTTCGCTGCCGCTTTTGCCGGGATTCACGGCTCCATCGGTTCGACGCCCGGCGGTGGCCAAGCCATGCACGCTTCGGCGCACTACGTCTCCAAGGTGGCCGCTGAACCCGATGGACGCCGGGCTGCGCTGCGGACCGCGCTGCTCGAGCGGCGCGGGGAAGACATCCGGCGTCGCGTCACCACGGTCGGCCCCCATCGAGACGACCTCGACGTGCGTCTCGACGACAATGCCGCGGCCGACTTCGCCTCCCAGGGTCAAGCCCGCGCGCTCGTGCTCGCCTTCAAGCTTGCAGAGCTTCGAGCCGCCCGCGTCACCTCGGGCCAGCCACCGCTGCTGCTGCTCGACGACGTCTCCAGCGAGCTCGATCCTACCCGCACCGCCATGCTCTTCGAGACCCTCGCCGCCGACGCAGGCCAGTGCGTCATGACCACCACTGACGCCGCGTTCATCCGATTGCCCGACGGCGCGAACGCGGCAACCTGGCGCATCGACCGAGGCACGGCAACGCTCGAAGCGTAGTCCGTGTGCGTCCGGGTGTGCAGGTTCTCGCCGCGCCTGCGAGGGGCATTGCACAAATAGCGGCGTTGCGACGGCGGAAGGCCGAAGGTTGGGCGCACAGGACTATGGAAGCGGCGTACCCTGGTTGTGGGGACGGAATGATGCGGGGTTGGGGAATCATCAGTGTGGGGCTCTTGCTGGTCGGGAGCGGTTGCTACGGCGGTGTGGATGCCGACGGTGGAGGCACCGACGGTGCGGGCACGACGGGTGAGGGCGAGAGCGGGGACGAGAGCGGGGATGCATCGTCGACGGGCGAGGAGCCGGAGGACGTTCCCGAGGGGAGCGTTCCCGAACCGCTGGTGTCGCGGCTGAACCACACGCAGTACGCAAACACGATCGAAGACGTGCTCGGCGAGACCCTCACCGAGGCGGAGCGTGACCTGATCCCTCGGGACATCCCGGTTGGCTCGGCCTACTCGACGACGGTTCAGGGGCAGTTCTTCAGCGCGCAGTACGTGCTCGGCTACGCGAGTGTGGCCCGGTCGGTGGTGGATCGCATCGGCGCCGACGCACTCCTGCAGCAGTTTGGCGAGTGTGGGCTGGGCGAGGATGGGTGCATCGAGACCTATGTCGACACGTTGGGTCTGCGGCTTCATCGCCGGCCGCTCAGTGACGAGCAGCGGTCGACCTATCTCGACCTCGTGGCAGCCATCGAGTCAGAGGCGGATCCACAAGACGCGGTCATCGGAGTTGCTGAGGCGATGCTGCAGTCGCCCCAATTTCTGTACCGCGTCGAGGAAGAGACCTCCGGAGAACCGGGATCGGTCTACCAGGTCGACGGGTACGAGATGGCGACTCGGTTGTCGTTCTTCTTGTGGCAGTCGGCCCCGGATGCGGGGTTGTTGACGTTCGCGAGCGGACCCTCGGGTGACGGCAAGTATGACCCGGACATGTTGGCGGCGGAAGTCGACCGAATGATCCTCGACCCGAAGTTCGCCCGGAGTCGGCGGCAGTTTTGGGGCGACTACACGTTCGCCTCGGTCGCCGGATACTCCGCGGCGGATCCTGAGGTGCGAGAGGAGCTTCGAGAGAGCCTGCTGGCTACGCTCGATCTCGTGTCGGGGACCGACGGGCCCGCGCAGGACCTTTCGGCGCTGTACTTGGGTACCGACCTGGTCATGACACCGGCCGTCGCCGAGCTCGCCGGGGCCCAGCCCAAGGGCGACTCGCTGGAGGTCTACACCACCGACGAGGCGCAGCAGCGGCAGGGCGTCCTGACGCACCCTGGCTTTCTCGCCGCGTTGGGCACGACGTCCTTCGTGGGTCGGGGGCTGTTCATGTCCGAGCGGCTCCTGTGCCAGCACATCCTTCCACCACCGAGCGACGCAGGCACCTCGGATGCGATCATGGACACGGCGATGCAGACCGAGGAGCTGACGCCCCGGGGCGCAAGCGAGTTCCGCTTTGGCCTCGAGCCGGTGTGTCTGAGCTGCCACACTCAGTTTGAGCCGATCGCGTATGCGTTTGAGCGTTTCGACATGGAGGGTCGCTACACACCGACCGATGAAGAGGGGCGCGACCTGTTCTCCGACGGAAATCTCCCGCCGTATCTCGAACGCCCTGAGATTCCTTTCGATGATGTTCAGGAGTTGTTCGAGGGTCTCGCCACAGCGGACGCGACCTATCGGTGCATGGTCGAAAACATGATGGAGTATGCGACGGGCCATTCCTCCCGCGATGCGGACGACTCTGTCCTGGCGGGACAGGAGTTCTTCGAAGCGGAGGGGAGAACCTTCGACGGGCTTGTGCGATCCGTCGCCGAGAACCCACAGCTGACGTACAAGCGCACGGCACAGGAGGGCGAGTGATGTCCGGACGACGACCCAAGACCCTGATCCCTCGCCGCCTGCTTCTGCGGGGCGCGGGATCGATCGCGATTGGCCTGCCCTTCCTCGAGGAGTTCATGGCGCCGGCGCGAGCCTCGCAGGACGATGAAATTCCCTGCCGGCTGTTCACGATGTCGTTTGGCCTTGGCATCGAAGAAGCCATGCAGCTCGAGCAGTTTGGCGGACCACTCCAGCCGCTCGAGCCGTTTGCGGGCCAGACTGCGTTCTTCACGAACGTGGACGCAGGGCCCCTTGCGGCCTCGGGAACGCCTCACTTCACCACCGGAGCCGCGACGTTTACCGGGGTACCGCAGCGCCCAGAGTCGGGGGACTACCACGCCGGTGGGCCGAGCATGGAGCAGGTGATGAAGCGAGCGCTTCACCCCGGCGGCGTGCCCAACGTGTCCTTGCCCGAGCTCTCGGTTGGGCTGTGGAGTCGGACCGGCGCGGTCTCTCAGTTCACGCGGCAATGGAACGCTGACGGAAGCCCGGGCATGCGTCCGGAGCGTCGGCCCTCCGCGGTATTCTCGGCGCTCTTCGGGTCCTTCGAGCCCCCTTCGGCCGAGGGCCCCACGCCCCAGCAACTCCGTCGCAATCACGTCAACCGTAGCGTGCTGGATTCGGTGATGGGCCAATACGAGTCCCTCACCGGTCCCAACTCGGAGCTTGGCTCGGCGTCGAAGGCCAGGATCGACAACCACCTCGCGGCGATTCGGGACGTGGAGTTGCAGCTCGCTCCGCCGGACGATGGCGGCATCACGCTCGATTGCGAGGCCCCCACCGCGGCGGATTACGACGACCCGGCCGGCTACTCGTTCTACGACGCCGCCGACGGTGCGACGGGTGCTGGCGCACCGCTGGTGGACTGGGAGGTCGCAGACGCCGCCATGTCCCGGATAGGCAGGTTGATGGCGCTGGCTGCATCTTGCGACGCGCTGCGCTTCGGAAGCATGCTCTGCATCGGTGCCGGCGGGCACGTTCGCTTCGATGGCACGTATGAAGCGCTGGGCGAGAGCCTCGACTTCGCCCAAACGTTTGGAAGCGGCACGCCGCACGACCGGATCTTCCACGACTACAACGCCGCGGCGATCCGGCTGTATCAGCACTTCTCGATTCGGCAGCTCGCCCACATGTTGACCGCGATGCAGGACATCACCGAGGTCAACGGGAGCACGCTGCTGGAGAACTCGCTCATCCTCATGGGCACCGAGTACGGCGAGAACCACGACGCATCGCATGCCTTTCATGCGGTCATCGGGGGAGGCGGACGCTTCAACGCGGGTTGGTATGACCAGCCCCTCATCCCGTCCGACGTCTATCACCAGGCGCTCGATGCCTACGGCGTGGACTCGGAGATTGAGACGCGCTGGGCCGACTACTCACCGACCGAGATCAACGGCTTCCGCAACGTTTGAGTTGCCCGCAGCTACAGCGTCTCGCGCCAGCGGGAGAGCTCCAGGGCACTCTGCTCGTATCCGGGGCTGTCATCCAATGTTGCGGCGGCTTGGTCGCTGAGCTCGAGGGCGTGAACGCGGTTGGCTGGACCGCCGATCTTCCACAGGGTTCGGGCCAAGGAGAACCGGGCCTCGGCCCGCTCGGCTTCGTCTCCATGTGAAATCTCGAGCGCGCGAGTGAGGTGTTCACGCGCAAGCTCGAGCTCTCCTTGCTGCAGCTCCACCTCAGCCAGGCCGGTGAGTGAGTAAGCCTCGACCGGGCTCTGCGCGTCCCCGGCTGCGGCGATCGACAGGGCCTGGCGGTAGTGCTTCGCGGCGCGGTCCAGCTCGCCCATCCCTGAGTCGGCCTCAGCGAGGTTGTGGACCGTGATCGCGAGCTTCGCAGAGGCACCAAGCCGGTCCTCTTGGTGGACCCGGATCCGCTCAAAGACATCCCGCGCCGCCGCGTAGTCATGCGTGCGAAGAAGGGCGAGGCCCAGTCGAGTGTGGACCCCGGACCACTGGATGTCCGTCGGACTCAAGAGTTCGGCTTGCGCGCGGGCTTCGAGCACCGCTGACTCCAGATCGCCGACCGCGTTGTAGTACCGCGCTCGCAGCATAGAACTCGTGCTTCGCTGCGGGGCTCTCAGCTCGGGTGTGTCCAGAAGAGCCTCCTGGTCTTGCATGACGACCGCGGCCAATTCGACATCGCCGGCGCCAAGCAGCGCCTGAATCAGCCCGGAGTTTAGCCGAATGCTCAGCATCGTCCCCGGCCCGCGCAGGCGCTCGAGCAGCTCGAGTCCAGACTCGAAGTGTACGAGCGCGGCGTCGTAGTTGTGGCGCCCCTGCTCGATGTGCCCGCGGAGCGAGGCGAGCATCCAGGGCAGGTCGTTGTCGAGGTTCCCTTCGTCGATGAAGGCCTCGGCCGCCGTTGCGGCCTCCATGGCGCTTTGAAGGTGTCCGCGCTGCTGCTCGCGGGAGCCCAGGGCGACGTAGAACCGCCCGCTGAGCTGAGGGCTTCCCGCCCGTTCCACGTCCGCACGGGCCCGCCGGGTCCACGCCTCGGCAGCTTCGGGGTCGACCAGGGGCGCCCACTGCAGCGCCGCCAAAGAGATGCTCGCGGCGAGTTCATTGGACCCGGCCGCGGTTGCGAGGGCGTGGGCGTCGGTCAGACGCGCGAATCCATCGGATGCGTCGTTCGAGAACAGCTCGGTCGTTGCCAGGAAAAAGAGGGCGTCGGCGCGTTGCTCCCGGGTCCCAAGGCGCTCGATGACCTCCCATCGCGGGGCGAGGAGTGCGTGGGACGCCGCAAAGCGGTCGGCGGCATACAAAGCCCGTGCCCGCGCGTTCCATCCGTCGATCACATCCGCCCGGGCGAACGACGAGCGCGCCGCGCCCTGCGGGTTCGACTCGCTGCAACTCAAGCCCGGAGTCGCCTCGATGAGCACATCCATGAGCTTGGAGGCGGATGTCTCCTCCTGGGCCGACACCTCCAGTGCCGCGTCAAAGAGCGTTGAGCGGCGGCGGAGGCACGCGTGAATCGGCGCCCCCAGCTCCGCAGCGTCGCCACAAGCGGAGGAGAATTCGGTTGCCCAGCCCCGAGCAAACCGCTCCAGCCGCTGATCGATCCGGTTGAACGTCTCGGCGGGCAGGACACCCTCCCAGCGAGTGCGAAGCGCCGGGCGTTGCTCGCCCTGCCATGTCGACTCGAAGGCGGTCGCGGTCGATTCGCAGCGGTGGCTGGGTTGGGTCGCGGTTGCGAAGGCAGCGGCCGCGGCAAGCACCAAGCCCCCACCGATGACCCACGGCCAGCGGTTGGGTTTGGGCAATCGGATCGCCCGAAGCGCCGCGGCGACGTCGAGCATCGACCGGTGTCGTTGCTCAGGCTCGAAGGACAGGCCGGTCGCGATCAGGTCTCGCAACTCCACCGGGAGGTCGGTCCGTTGCATGGGAGCGGGGCCGGCCACTCGAGCGCGGAGCAGTGCGTCGGGTGTCGATCCCGCGAAGGGCCGCTTGCCCTCGAGCATCTCGAACAGGGAGACGAAGAACGCGAACTGATCGGAGCGGGGACTTGCGGGTTCGCCGGAGAGTTGCTCTGGCGCCATGTAGACGGGGGTTCCGATCATCGCACCGGTGGCGCTTGCACGGACCGGTCGAGGACCGCTCGACGATCCCTCGAGCGTGTGCGAAGGGCTTGCGCCGCTCGAGGCGACGGCGATCCCAAAGTCGGCAACTCGGGCACGATTGTCGGCTCCCACCAACACGTTGCTCGGCTTGAAATCGCGGTGGACGATGCCGACCTGGTGTGCCGCCGCGAGCCCTTCGGCGGCCTCTGCAAAGCGGTCGACGATCGCGGTCCAAGGTTGGGGCTCGCACCACGCGTCGAGGGCCTGACCGTCGACGAACTCCATGGCGATGAACCACCCCATCCGACAGGTACCCACGTCGAACACCGGTACGACATGGGGATGCTGAAGCTGGCCGAGGGACTGGCCTTCCTCGAGAAGCATGGAGCCCGCGGCAGCATCGGTCGGCGAGACCTTCAGCGCCTTGACGGCGATGCGTCGGTCGAGCCTGGGGTCCTCGGCTTCGTAGACCACGCCCATCGCGCCCTGTCCGACGACCCGCAAGATCCGGTAGCGACCGGCCATCTCGCCGGGGTCCAGGGGGAGCCCGATCGCGGCGTCGGAGAGCTCTTCGACCACGGCGTCCACGGTGGGTGCAGACGTGGAGCTGGGCGCATCGAGGTCGGCCACCAGCAGCCCGCACAGCGAGCACTCGGCGACGTGTTCCGACAGGGCTCGCGACTCATTTGCGGGGATCCGACCCTCGGCGAGGGCGACGAGGGTGTCGGCGTTTGGGCACGGCGACGTCAACAGCCATGAGATGCTATCGCACTGCCGCGAACGTGATGGACCCGAGCGAAGCCTTGGCGGAGGCGCTGGCAAAACGCGCCGGACTCGCCGTCGAAGACATCCCAACCGACGCGCTCGAAGCATTTGTCGACCGGGCCCGGGGAGCGCATCCCGAATTGGTGGTGTCTGCAAGTCGGTGGGCGGAGCAGCTTTGGCCTGCCGTGGCGGACGCACCCACGCAAGCGTGGGGCGGGCTCTTGGAGAGAATCGTCGCACCGGACCTGCTGTTGGCCGTGGCGATGGCAAGCGGGACACCCTACGCAGTGGGGGTCTTCGAGGAGCACCTGGTGCCACGCATCCGCTCTACGCTGGGGCGGTTGCGGCTATCGCCCAGCGAGCTCTCAGAGATGCTGCAGCAGGTGCGGGTGCACATCCTCGTCGCGCCCCACAAAGACGAGCGGCCTCGAATCTCGAAGTACGGTGGGCGCGGAAGCCTAGAGGGGTGGGTTCGTACGCTGGCGCTGCGCTATGTCATCGCTCAGCGGCGAAAGCGGGACCGGACCATCGACGTCGAAGCGCTGGAGCGGGTGGGTGTGCCCGCCGCAACCCAGCGACTACCCCACCGCTCGCTTCGGCGACGACAACTCCGCGCTGCGGTTGGAGATGCGTTTTCGGAGTTGTCCCCCCGCGACCGAACGCTCCTTCGGGCGCGCTATGTCGCCGCGAAGACGGCCGTGGCTCTGGCAGAGGAATTCGAAGTCCACGAATCCACGATGTCGCGCTGGCTCGCGGCCGCTCGGGAAGAGCTTGCGACGCGGATTCGCGCCCGGGCGCGGGTGCTGATTGGGCCCGAGGATGAGGCGGTGGGTCCGATGGTGGAGACGCTGATCTCCGACGTCGAGTCGAGCTTGCGCGGGCTGTTCGACACCCGAACCCCAGCGAACATCGACCCGGACACGTAAGCCGTGGCACTAGAATTTCAAGTTCTTGGATCGTCACCCAGTTTCTGCGCAAGATGTCGCTGTTCGCACCTCTGTACTGCCGTGGGAGCGGAACGCGCGTGGCGAATGGGTCTGATGGTCGTTGCGGCGGGGCTGTGGATGCCCGGTTGCTACGACGGGCTGGGCGACGTGTCTGGCGACGTGTTCGGGGCAACGCTGAGTGCCACCGAGGGTGGGCCCGATGGGGCGTCCAGCGGTGCGGATGGGAGCGACGATCCCACGCTCGACCCGATGGACGACGGGAGCAGCGGCGGCTGGGATGAAACCGGCGGCCCCGCGGACACCGGCGAGCCCTTCGACCCCACCGATCCCACCGACCCCACAGATCCAGGAGATCCAGGAGATCCAGCAGATGGCGTCTGTGGTGACGGCATCGTCGATGCGCTCGAAGCGTGCGACCTAGGCCCAGCAAACGGCGAGGGCTCGACCTGCACCGAAGCGTGCGAAGCGAACGTGTGCGGCGACGGCGTGCTCGGACCCGGCGAGTCGTGCGACGACGGCAACATCGAAGGGTCCGATGGCTGCAGCCCCTCGTGTGCGCTGGAGTCGTGCGGAGACGGGACGGTCAACCAGGGTGAAGCCTGCGACGACGGCCAGAACGGAGACGACGACGATGGGTGCACCGACGCGTGTGCACTTCCGGTGTGCGGAGATGGTCTGGTTCAACCCAATGCAGGCGAGGCTTGCGACGATGGCAACGCCAGCAACACCGATGCCTGCACCAACGACTGCCAGGCGGCGTCGTGCGGTGATGGGTATGTGCAGGCTGGCGAAGCGTGCGACGACGGCAACAACTCCAACACCGACGGCTGCACAAACGCCTGCGAGAACCCAACCTGCGGCGACGGCTTCAACGGTCCGGGCGAAGAGTGCGACGACGGCGACAACGACAACGAAGACGCCTGCGCCAACGACTGCGTCTCGCAATACGGCGGCGGCATCCCGATCAGCGACTATTGCACGCCGGTCCGAAACGGGGTGTGGGCCAACAGCTGGGAAGACCGCGAAGCGGAGATTCGCCAACTCACCAACCAGGCCCGCGCCGTGGGTCGCAACTGCGGGGGCACCTTCTACCCCGCAGTCCCGCCGGTGACGTACGAAGGATCGCTCACCTGCTCGGCCAGGAATCACTCGCGCGACATGGCGCTCAACGCTTTCTTCAGCCACACCGGGACCGGCGGGACGACCCCAGCTGAGCGCATCGATATGGCCGAGTACGAAGGCTCCGCCCACGCCGAGAACATCACCGCTGGCGGTGCGTTGAACACCGCCCAAGAGGCGCTGGACATGTGGCTTGGGAGCCCAGGCCACTGCGCCGCGCTGATGAGCCCGAACTTGGATCAGCTGGGCGTGGGGTACTACCGCCTCGACAATGCCCCCTACGTGCACTACTGGACGCAAAACTTCGGGGGCTAGGGACACGCCGGGACGGTCACCGTCACCTCGACGCAGTCTTCGAGCCGAGGCCCGAGGGCACACAGCCGGGGGAGGAGGGTGTGCGCGCTCGCGCTGCCGGGAAGACTGAGCACCTCTTCCTGGTCTGGGCGAGGGTCCTTCGACGACGGATGCGCGCAGCAGCAGCAGCGCGCGGGACCTGAAGTTGTCCGCGAGTCCGCGCAGCAGCAGGCGTTCGACTTCGGCTCGCGCCTCCTCGACCCGCCCGAGTTCGACCTTCGCCTCGACGATCGACAACAAGGCACGGATCGTCGCGGGGTGCTCCGGTCCCAGCAGGCCCTCGAACTCGGTCGCGCTCGGCGTTGCTCATTGCTACGCTCTCCCGCATGGCGCCGGTTCACATTGTCGTAGGGCCCACAGGGGCGGGGAAATCGACATATTCAAAAGCATGGGCGTTGGAGCACGGCGCCGTGCGGTTTGCTATCGACGAGTGGATGGTCGCGCTCTTTGCAAAGGATCGCCCGGACGATGCGGGTTTCGAATGGTATGTCGATCGCATCGAACGATGCACAAATCAAATCTGGAGTGTGTGCCGGCAACTGCTCGCCCTTGAACAGGCAGTTGTGCTCGAGATTGGGCTCACGCAGCATGCTGCACGCTCAGAGTTTTACCAGCGCGTAGAAGCTGACGGCTACGAGTGTCAACTCCATGTGATTGAGGCACCGCGCGAGCTTAGGTGGCAGCGCGTGGAACAAAGAAATCGTGAACAGGGCGAGACCTACTCGCTGGAAGTCACCCGCGGCATGTTTGATTTCGTTGAGACGATGTGGGAGCCACCCGACGAAGCAGAGTGTACAGCTCTGCACGCAATCAAGCTGGCCACGGGGTAGCGCGACCTGGTCGCCAAGCCCGCTCTCTCCGTGCAGACGCTTTCTAGGTACGAGACTGGAGGCGCTGCCTCTCCAGGGCCGCAAGTAGAGTTTTGTCGAGCCCCGACTGCCCCAGCGGCGCCCAGCTCTGCGCTTCGGAGCTCAAGCAGGGTTGTGGTGTCCGGGAGCTCGAGGTGTCCGCGAGGGACAAAACCGACACCGCAAACTCCGTGAAGGCTCGAGCTGACCAACGTTGCGGGGTCGTTGTTGCGAAACACTTCGACCGTCGCGGCATCCCGACTCAGAACCCCCACACCCAGTCGCCCGTCGCCTGCGACCTCGCTCAGGGCCAACCGGGATGGTCTATCTTCGGTGTCGAAGCACCGGGCGGCGGCAAAACACAGCGACGCCGTACATCCGCAGACATCGGTCGGGTCGCTGCCTGGGCCCATCGTGCTCGACCCTCCCGATGAGCCGCCGCGCCCGCCACCGGATCCGGCATCCGCGATTCGTTAAACGCCTGCTCGAGCGTCCCGCCGAGCCCGGCCCATTTCCCCACCCCGGGGCGTACTGGCGGGAGTCCAACGGCTCGCTGGTCAAGATCAGTCGCGGGTGGTGCGTCGAGCACCTCTTCCCTGCCCACCGGCTGAGCCGCAGTCAGGGCGTGGGGGCTCGGGGTCGATCTCCGGGTCGGCGTGCACGGCCGATCACCAGCGCGTTGCGCCGCCACCTCGGTGACCCGGTCGGCTAGAGCACATCTCATAACCTCGACGCGTTGGCTCGGAGCGGATTTGGGGCCG
>CAYGTG010000025.1:0-19440 GCA_964352485.1 uncultured Nannocystaceae bacterium
GTGCACAGGCTGCGTCGATGATCGATGCGGGCTTTCGACTCGGGCTCACGGGAACGCCGATCGAGAATCATCTGGGCGAGCTGTGGAGCGTGATGAACGCTTGCGTTCCCGGGCTGCTGGGCGACGAAGACGCCTTTCGGCGCGGCGTGGCGCGGGCGATCGAGCAGGGAGATGCGCAGTCGGCCGACGATCTGCGGGCCCTGGTCCGGCCGTTTCTGCTGCGCCGCACCAAAGAGATGGTACTGACCGAGCTTCCAGACCGCACCGAGCACGTCGTGATGGTGACGCCGGGCAAGCGAGAGCAGGCCTGGTACGAGGCGCAGCGGCGACTTGCGCAGGAACGCACGAGCAAGGACGCAAGTGCCCCCAAGGGGCAGGCTCGGTTTCGGATGCTTGCGGAGATCGGGAAGCTGCGCCAAGCGGCGGTCGAACCCCGGCTTGTCGACGACAAGGCACCGCGAGGCGCCAAGCTACAGCAGGTGGTCGAGCGGACCCGGGAGTTGGTCGAGGCAGGGCACCGGGTGCTGGTGTTCACCCAGTTTCTCGGAGTGCTCGCGATGCTCGACGGACGCCTTCGCAAGCGGGGCATCCGCACGCTGGAGCTGCAGGGATCGACGCCTGCGGCCGAGCGTGGGAAGCGCGTGGCCGCATTTCAGGCGGGGGAGGCCGACGTGTTCCTGATGAGTCTCAAAGCGGGCGGCATTGGGGTGAACCTGACGGCGGCGGACTACGTGATTCACGTCGATCCGTGGTGGAACCCGGCGGTCGAAGACCAAGCCACGGCACGCGCGCACCGGATGGGCCAGTCCAAACCGGTGACCGTCTATCACTTCTGCACCGAAGGCAGCATCGAGCCGAAGATCCTCGACCTGCACGAACGCAAGCGCGACCTGGCGCAGGACATTTTGGAGGGGATGGCGAAGAACAAGAAGCTGGATCTGGATGAGTTGCGGGCGCTGATGTCGTAGGCTGGCGGCGACGGCGGCACCTGTAGCGCGCGTTCGTTGCCGGTGATCACCAACCTCGAGAATCCCTCAACGGGACGAATACCCAATGAAGCGACGAGCACTCATCACCGGAAGCCGGGGAACTGTTGGCCAGGCGCTGTGGCGCCACCTCGAGGCCGATGGCTGGGACGTGATCGGTTGGGACCGCAGCGAGGTTCCGATCGACGACTACAAGGCGATGATGGCCTTCGTTCGCGAGGTCGCGCCTGGGGCGTTGTTTCATCTGGCGGTCGCATCCCAACCGACCCAGGATGCGCGCCCTCAGGACGAGGCCTGGAGGGTCAACTACGAGTGGACCAGCGAGCTGGCCTGGATCACCCGGAAGCTGGGAATCCCGTTCGTGTTCACGAGCACGGTGATGGTGTTCACCGAGGCCCGGCCCGGCCCCTACACGATCGCGATGCGTCCAGATGCGTCTCACGACTACGGCCGAGACAAGCGGCTGGCCGAGGCTCGGGTGTTCGAGCAGAACCCCGACGCCAGGGTTGCCCGCCTGGGCTGGCAGATAGGCTCAGGCCTGTCGGGCAATCAGATGGGAGCGTGGCTGCACGAGCAGGGGGAGGTCGATGCCAGTACTCGGTGGATTCCCGCGTGCTCCATGCTCGAGGACACGGCCGAGGCGTTGGAGCGGATTGGCCTGGGACGGCCGGGCCTGTACCACGTGGATGCGAACGAGGGCTGGAGCTTCTACGACCTCGCCATGGCGCTGCGCAGGCGGCATGAGGCGTCGTGGAGCATCTCACCCGTGTTTGGGCGGGCGTACGATCAGCGGTTGCTCGACGCACGGGTCGCGATGCCGACCTTGCTTTCGCGACTGCCCGAACTCGCGCTGTAGCGGCCTCGGGCTCCCGGCTCACAGCCAGCGAATCGCGAACCGCGCGATGCCCCGGCTCAGGTCGGTGTTGTCGAGTTCCACGTGGCCACGACGGTCGGCCAACTCGATGGCCGCATCGAAGGCACCCTGCACGCCGAGCATGAGCGTGTCCCGCTCCCGAACCGACGGGTGGAGCTGGAGCACGGCGGCCTCGACCCGGTTGGGGGAGGTCGACTCGAGCTCCAAGCGTCCAGTACCCCGGAAGATGATCTGCCAAACCCTCGGCGCGGCCTTGATCGTGGATAGAGGACTGATCCCGAAGACCTGCACAAAGCCGTCGATGAGGGGACGAAACAGGGGCTGTCGCGATGCCGCCAGGGTTGTGGTGCAGAAGTACCGGCGAAACGCCTGGCGGCCCACCTCGTCCCGCAGCGCTTCGCACATCTCCAGGTGCACCGCGAGCGGGATCCTGCCGAGCCGTCCCGCCGACTCGAGTTGATCCCGTGACCCCGTAGGTTCGAGGCGCTCGAGGACGCGCTCGTACACGCGAGCTTCCTGAGCCTGCACGGTGGACAGGGCCAGTCGCGTCCACGCAACCCGAACGCTCGCTCCCATCGCCTAAATTTCTACCACACGGCCAAGAGCGGTTCGTCGAGCGACGGCGAGGCAACTACCGGGGGTCTTCGTCGTGCCAGCCGGGGATGAGATTGAGCTCGAACGCGCCGGGGTCGGGGTCGTCCATGTCTTGCTCGATGCGGAACCAGTAGCGGCCGGGTTGGAGCTCGAGTGCGGCGAGCGTGCCACCGACGAGGAGCTGGAGGTTACCGCTTGCAGCGAACCCGGAGCCGCACCAGGCGGCTTCGCAATAGACCATGGTGGCGAGGAGCGCAGCATCCGTGTCGAACCAGGCGGTGTATCGACCGGGTTCGGGGATGTCGATGGTGCGAATCGTCCAGCGAGTGTTGCCGGAGGTGGTCGGACCGAGCGTAGCTTGATCATCGCAGTCGACCGTGCCCATCACGGTCCAACGGTCGTCGCGCCACTCGGTGGGCTCTACGGAGCACTCTGAGAGCGCGCGTCGGGTCGAGTCGATGAAGCAGTTGTCCTCGGATGCGTAGAGATCAACGGGGGCAGTGATGTCGAGGCCGGCTTGCGCGAACCGGTCTGCGACGCGATCAAAATCGTCGGGCCGCCGCGTGTCGAGGAGCGCGTCGAGATAAGTCTCGGGGTAGACGTCCTGGGTGGCACGAACGAACGAGCCCGCTTGCGCGTAGTGCTCGGGCTCGAGGCTGCGGCCAGCCGTGGAGTCGATGAGGTCGGGGATCGAAAGAGCGGTTTCTGCAGAGTCGTAGGAAAGCACAGCATCGCCAAACATCAGCGCGAGCCCCTCGTCGACGAAGGAATGGTGCTCAGTTGCAAACTCGGCGTGCGCGACTTCGTGGGCTGAGAATCCAAACGCATAGATGTACGGGCGGCGGTCCTCGAACGCCACGCACGCGCGGAAGCCATCGGGGCATGGGGCGCTGTCCAAGTACTCTGTCTCGTCCAGCCACGTGTAGCGGTAGCGCTCGCTGCGGGAGGCTACACCGAGGGACGCAAGTTCCTCGGTGAGCAGCGCCGCATGTCGGTCGAGGGCTTCGGCCGAGCCTGCGCAGATCTTGGCGTCGTCGGTGGCCCAGATCTCGAGGTGCTCCCCCGTCCAGACGCGCTCCCCGAAGACGGGGAGTTCGTCGGGTGCGCAGGCGGTGGCGAGCACCGCGAGCGCGAGGACGGGGAGAGCACTGGGGGACATGGCTACTGAACCTGGATTCTTCGCGTTCGCGTGGTGCTACCGCGGCGATAGACGAGCGTACCCAATCCCGAGCTTTGCTGGGAGATCGAGATCAGCTCGTCGCGGAGGCCAAGCGGGTCCGTGGCCGGTACTCCGTTGAGGGAGAGCACCACATCGCCGGCGCGAAACCCGAGCTCGTACGCGAGGCTCCGCCGATCGCTTTCCGCGATCTCGACGCCGTCGCTCAGCATCGAGAGCTTGAGATGGTCGCAATAGCCGAGCAAGGTCTCGGCACTGTCGATCACCTGGTTGAAGACGTCCTTGTTCAGAATCGGATCCCCGAACCACTCGGAGACGGCGCTCGCCGGATCCCAGGCATCGCAGATGTCTTCGGCGACGAGGTTTGGCGGAGCGTGCACGCCAAGGTTGTCGAGAACGAGCTGCGTGGTCCCGAACAACTCGTTGGGTTGGCTGGTGAACATGCTGACATCTGGAGGCGCCGCGCCCTGGCCTCCCGAGGTGTCCGCGGCGCCGGCACTGCCGTCGGTATCCCCGCCTGAGCTCGCGTCCGCGCCGTCGGTCGGGCCACCGCAAGCCTGGTCCACGAACGAGCCACACTCGGCGGCGGTTGCCGGACCGCAGTAGGTGCATCCAGGGCTCTGCTCGCCAGCCGTGCAGTATTGGTGACCGTCGGCGAGACAAGGGTGACCCTGCGGGATTACGCAGGCGACGCCGCATTCGGCATCGCCTTCGACGATGTAGCCGAGCCAGTCGGCCGTGGCGACGTTGCCGAAGAGCCATCCGCCCGGTCCGACTGTGGTCGCATTGGACGGGTCGTCGATGAGGAAAATGGTGTCTCCTTCGAGAGTCACGGTGAGCTGTGGGGCATACGGGGCCTCGCAGACTCCCTGAAGCTCGGAAAGGTCCCAAGTGTCGATGCACTCCAGGATTTCGCCTCCTGTGCTGCCGTTTCCGATCTCTGGCGGCTCATCGTCGTCGAAGAGTCCGCACGCCAGGCCTCGAGGACCGGGTGCTCGCCGCCGTCGACGAGGGGGCGCGCGCGTTGGGCTTGTCATGGCCGCGGAGTACCGTGTGACCTACCCCGTCTTTGATCCACGCACTTAGAATACGAAATCTCAGTAGGGGTCTTGGGTGCGAGAACTCAGCGGGGCTATCGGGCGACCCGGTAGGAGCACGAGGCTCAGGAGCCGGCTAGGCACGTTGGACCCCCGCATGCGTGCCGAGTGTGTTGGTCCCGAACTCGATCTGATCGTCGTCGCCACGGTCTCAATCGCGAAGACCGACGTCGGCTTCCCAGGATCGGGGAAGGGCATCGAACTCGGGCCCAACGTGGTCGAGCAGCTTGAGGACGGGGAGCGAGACGGATTCGTCGTCGCGGATTCCGTCGACGGGGACGAGGCGGAACTCGTCTTGGGGAAGCCGCCGCAGCGCGTCGGCTGGAGCACAGAGGAAGCGGAGAACGAAGTACTCGGCACGGTACTCGGTGGGAGCGGCGAAGGCCGAACGCGACGGACTCGGACCCCACTCCAAACGCACATCGATGCGTTCGAGGTCGAAGTCCACTCGCAGCTTGAGCGGCACCATCTCCTCGGTCGTCTCCCGTACGGCGGTCGCGAACCAGTCGCTCTCCTCGCCGGGCTCGACATGCCCACCGACGAGGCTCCAGTCACCCCACTTCTCGTGTCGGTGGAGCAGGAGACAGTCACGCCCGCCGGAGACGAGGCGGATCAGTACGTAGGCAATGTCGGATTGACGCACGCCTACCCCAGGAGCCGGTTCTGCGCCGCGCTCCTGGACCACGTCTCCAGATTGTCCTCGCCTTCCCATGCTTCGAGCTGCTCGAGAGTATAGAACTTCGTCATTCACAGACCGCGTCGACGCAGTCGCACAGCTCTGGTGCGGGAGGCTCGATGTTCTCCCCACACGTGAACGCGTGCATCTGCGTACTGCCCACCGCGCTCCAGCTTCCGAGCGGTCCGCCGCACAAGTCCACGAGCTCGGACTCGGACGGGAATGCGGAGATGTTGCTCAGCATGCTGTTCCCCGCGCACAGGTCTCCGCAGGGCAGGCCTTCGAGGCTGGCCTCGCATCGGCCCTCGACGCTCTGCACGGTGCAGGTGTCGGCGTCGGAGAAGCGGACGACTCTCGCCCAAGAGCACCCAACCTGGTAGCCGCCGCGGGCGAAAGCCAGACCGGGAGCGCTCGTGCAGTCGTCCTCCTCGCTGTGCTGATTGCATGCGAGACGCATCGCGTCCAAACACTCCACCTGCAGGAAGGGAGTCGTCTCGAGCGTGCATGCATCCGGGGGCCAGGGATCCTCGCCGGTCGAACTGTCCGAGTCCTCCGTGCCGGAGTTCCCGGCGTCGCCCTCGGAGTCCGCGGTGCAGCCGAACACCGCCAGCGACAACGCAGCGGTCCATACGCTCGAGAGAATCGTTTTCATGGGTGCCGTACCGCTCCCATGGAGTCTATCGCCGAAACGGCATTGCTGCATCGCGAGCAGCTTCCGCAGCTCGCAACCTGGTTGTGGGCCCACCCAACGTCGTAGGCGGTCACGAGCGCTCCATCCCCCAAAAAACTCTGCGCGCAGTGCTACGCTGGACATTGATGTCGGACCCGGCGCAGCGGTTGGCCACCTACGAGGACCTCATCGCGCTCGCGGAGGCCGAACGGGCCGAGGTCATCGCTGGAACGATTCACGTCTCGCCCGCGCCGTTGCCCAAGCACTCCAAGGCCCAAGGTTCTCTTCGACGCTTCGTGGGCGGGCCCTTTGACGACGACGACGGGTACGGTGGCCCCGGTGGCTGGTGGATCTTCGTTGAAGTCGACATCGAGCTCGCAGCCCACGACATCGTGAGGCCAGACCTTGCGGGTTGGAAGCGGGAGCGTCTGCCCAACCCCGGTGAGCAGCGGCCGATTCGCGCCGCTCCCGATTGGGTCTGTGAAGTTCTCTCGCCCAGCACCGCCACGCGCGACCGGGTCGAAAAGCGCAACCTCTACGCGGAACATGGCGTGCGGCACTATTGGATCGTTGATGTCGACGCGCGCACCCTCGAGGCCTTCGAGCTCGACGATGGACGGTGGCTGCTCGCGGGCAACTTCGACGAGGCCGCGCTCGCTCGCATCGCTCCCTTCGAGGACATCGAACTCGCGGTCGGCCGACTGTTCCTGCCCAAGGAACATCCTGGCGACGGGTGATTCGACGAAAGAAAGAGCTCAAGGCCTGTGAAACGCTACTGCAGCGGAAAGGGAGTCAGCACGAAGTCGCTGCCGCCCGAGTGACACCCAGAGCACAGCGAGATGTCATCGCCCTCCGCGACCACGCCGCCCTCGTACCACTCGTACCAGTACCAGGAGGCGTCGTCGTCGAGCTTGACGCCCACCGCCCAGCCGCGTCGCGTCTCGCCCCCGCCATACAGCTCCTTGACCGCGGCCGCGCCCGCGGGATGCTCGGTCGCGCCCTGATCCAAAGAGTCGGACAGCTGCGGGTTGATCCAGGTCCGAACGTTGCCGAAGTGCGGGCCCGTCGAGCCGTGAATCGCCGACTCGACGGGCCATTCGAGATAGGGCTCGGCCACCAGCCACGCCAGCAAGGCCTCCGACTCGGACGGGACGACGCTGGGGTCGGCGTTCTCAGCCGGCGCAGGGAGCCCTTGTGGCTCTCCCTCATCCGCGCACGCAGCGGCAATCGAGCACAAACCGACGACAAGACCAACACGGCGCAGCGAAGACATCGGTCTGTGTATGCCGGGATGCGTGGCTGGTTACTCCCGACGGAAGTCTGCCGCCGCCTACTCCAGCGTGATGTACACGCACCACTCATCGAGCGTGCCGTCGTCCACGGCGGGGAAGACGTCGGTGAGCGTCAGCGTCCAATCCCCGGTCGCCGACAATCCGTCGTAGACCGAGAGTGACTGCGCTGGGATCAAGTTGCCCTCGACCGCGATGGGCTGCACGCAGACGGCTCCCACGCCGTTGCTGCCCTCGTCGTTGAAAGTGGCGAAGACGTCGTCAAACGAGCCGCAGTCTTGATCCAGCAGGTCGTTGCTCAGGCCAAGGCCCTCGGCCGTGAGCTCGATCTGCAGGTCGGTGACGTAGGTGTGCGGGATGTCGATGAAGACATCCACATCCGCGATGGTGCCCACATCGGGGATGGTGATGGTGTCGGTGATGCTCGGGGCCCCGTTGCCCACGGTGGTGCCTGGGCTGGAGCACACGACGATGATGTCGTCGGAGCATTGGCTGGTGTCGACGTCGCAACCGGCGCCGCAGTCGAGCGCTCCTCCGGCGAACCCAAAGTCGGTGCAGTTTTGCGCACCAAGCTCGGTCAGGTCGCAGGTCTCGCCCGCATCGAGGACGGCGTTGCCGCAGGAGTCTCCACAGCCGGAGACGTCGAAGTCGCACGAGGGGGTGCAGCCCAACGTGCCGCCGCCTTGTCCCTGCGAGAAGCAGGATTGGCCGCCCAGATCGGCGGTGTCGCAGTCTTCTCCGGTCTCCACGATGCCGTTGCCGCACTGCGGGTTTTCGACGAAGAGCGTGTACTCGCCCGAGCCGCCAAACGCTGCATCGACGACGACCGTGATCGTTTCGTCTTGGAGAAGGTCGACGATGAGCTGGGCCCCGAGCGCGCCGCCGAAGGTGGAGCACGCCTGCTCGGCTCCAGCGCAGGTTTCGCCCGGGTAGACGTACAGCGCCGTGGTGAAGTCCATGTTGTCGGTGCTGAAGACGTACGAGCCGTCCGAGGGCGCGGTGAAGGTGTACGCGACGTCGGGCGAAGCGCCGAAGGTGCACGACCCGGTGCTGGAGTCGACCTCGAACTCGGTGCTTCCGGTGACGGTCAGCGGCAGCGCGCCGTCGAGGTCGAAGTCCGGACATGCATCGAGCGAGATGTTGACGTCGAATGCGCCCGACTGCGCGCCGGCACCGTCGACGACGAACAACACCTCTTCACCTGCGGCGAGCGTCACGTTGATGCGCGAGGTGTCGTCGATACCGCCGTCGTCGTTGCAGGCGGTCTCCGCTCCGCCGCAGCCGTCGATGGAGTACAGGACGGTGTCGAAGGACGAGCCGAGGGTGTCGATGGTGTACACGCCCGGCTCGGGGGCGGTGTACGAGAATGAAACGCCCGGAGCGCCTGCGCCTCCGCAGCTGCCGGTGCTGGCGTCGAGCTCCCCGGCGGTGGTGCCCGAGACGCTCAGCGGGGCGACGCTGTCCAGGACCACATCGGGGCAGACGTCGCGGTCGACCGAGACGGTGTAGTTGCCTTCCTCGAGTGCGGCTCCGTCGACGGCGACGATCACCTCTTGGCCGGCTGTCATCAGGAGGTTGAGGTGGGAGGTCTCATCGGACCCGACGTCATCGCTGCAACCGAACTCGTCGCCGCCACAACCGTCGAGCAGGTACATGATGGTGTCGAAGTCGGAGCCCGCGGTGTCGAAGGCGTAGACGCCATCTTGGGGCGCGGTGAAGGTGAGGGTGTCGTCGCCGGCCGTGTCCCCACCGCAGGATGCGAACACGGTGTTGTCCACGCCCGTGGTGGAGCCGGTGTAGACGGCCGGGACCGTGTTGCCGATGTCGTCGTTGGGGCAGGTGCCGGCGAAGAACGTGGTGCTCAGTTCGATGATGCCGCCACCGAGCGCGAAGCCGTCGGCGACCACGGTGACGACCTGGCCGGCGGTGAGCTGGACGCTGACCTCGGCATCCGTACCGAAGGCTTCGATGTTGTTGTTGCAGTCCAGCTCGGGTCCGCCGCAGGTCCCGTCGAAGACCGCGAGCACTGGATCCACCGCGCCGTCCGGGCTGGACGCGTGAATGATGTAGAGGCCGTCCGCGGGTGCGGTGAGCGTGTAGGAGTAGTCGGGGGCTCCGCCACCGCCGCAGGTGGACACGAACTCGCTGTCCTGACCCAAGGTGGTGTCGGTGAGCACACCGGGCGCAACCAGCACACCGTAGGGGCAGTCCTGTCCCTCCTTGGGCAGCCCGGTGGTGGTGGAGGCGTCGGTGGTGGTGCCTTCACCCGAGGTGTCGTCGCTGGTGGTGCTGGTGGTGCTGGTGGTGCTGTCGTCGGTGTCGGCAGCGGTCGTCGACGACGAATCATCGCCGGCGACCGTCGTGCTGCTTTCCGCGGCCTCGGTGGTGCTCGTCGCCGGTTCGGTCGTGTTGCCATCGGAGGTCACGCTCGAGCTGGTCGTCACGCTCGTTGTGGCACTCGTCGTGTCTTCGTCCGTCGTCGAGCCCGCGCTCGTCGCGGTCACGTCGTCGCCGCATGCCGTGCTGAGGGCGAGCACCGGGAGGAGACAGAGGATTCGCGAACGGTCGGACGGCGGGCGTTGCATCTGCGGGGCGACTATACGTGCGCCTCGGACGGGCTGCGACCGCCTGTGGGCGGCCCGGAAGCCGAGTCGCCGCGTGATAGCCTCTCGCTGCCGCTCGCCATGCGCCATCGCTTCGAATCCCTCGTCGACATGCAAACCCGGGTCTGCGCCCTGTTCGCTGGGTCACGCCTCTTCGGCGTGAAGTCGGGGGGCGCATACGCGTGGTCCACATACGAAGCGTTCGCCAACGATGTCGACGGCTTTCGAGGTGCGCTGGTGTCCATGGGCGTGGGCGCCGGGGACAAGGTTGCGGTGGTCGGTCGCAACAGCGTGTCCTGGGCGGTGGGAGCGTTTGCGACGTACGGCCTGGGGGCGGTCTACGTGCCCATCATGCCCAACATGCCGCGCAGTGCCATCGCGTACGCGGTGCGGGACAGCGAGGCGAAGGTCGTGCTGGCCGGGTCGGATGTCTTGTATGCCGCACTACAGGCCGCTCGCGCAGAGCTGCCCGACGTCAAACACGTGCTTTCGATGGACGCCACCGGCCGGCCGGATGCGTTCGTCGAGCATCTGGTGCGTGGCCACGATGTGGACGCACCGCCGGTTCGTCCCAGCCCGCAAGATCCGTCGACGATCCTCTACACCTCGGGCACGACGGGAGCACCCAAAGGAGTTGTGCTCAGCCACAGCAACCTCATCTCCAACGTCAACGCCGTGCATCAGGTCCACGACCTGCGGGCCGATGACGTCAGCTGCGCGTTCCTTCCGTGGGCGAACGCGTTCGGGCTGACCTGCGAGCTGTTTGGGATGATGAGTGGCGGAGGGTCGCTCGGCCTCAGTGAGGACATGGACACCCTCGACGCCGACCTGCAGGCTGTCCGTCCGACGGTGCTCTTTGCGGTTCCTCAGGTCTGGAACACCCTGCACGGCCGCCTGCAAAAGAAGCTGGCCGGCGCGTCGACGGCCAAGCGAGCCATGTTCGAGCGCGGCTTGTCGGTGGCACTGCGCCGCCGGGAGGCTACGGCCAAGGGCGAGCGCAGCCTGCGGCTCGAGGCGGAGCACGCCCTGTACGCCAACATGTTGTTCGACGAGGTCCGCGAGCACTTCGGGGGGCGCCTTCGCTACGCGGTCTCGGGTGGTGCGGCGCTGTCCAAGCCGGTCGCGCAGCTCATGGAGGACATCGGCATCGAGGTCTACGAGGGGTACGGGCTCACCGAGACCTCGCCCATCGTCACGGCGAACACCCCGGACGCAAAACGACTGGGGACCGTCGGCCGCGCGATCCCTGGCGTCGACGTGTTCATCTGCGACGAGGGCGGTCGAGTCCTGGGCCCTGGGCTGGACGGTGAGGTCGTCGTGGTCGGGCCCAACGTCATGCTTGGCTATCACGGCGACCCCGAAACCACCGACTCGGTGATCTTTGAGCTCGACGGACTCCGAGCGTTTCGCACCGGCGACCTTGGGCAGCTCTCACCCGCGGGATATCTGACCCTCACCGGGCGCCGCAAGAGCCGGTTCAAGCTCGCCGACGGGACCTTCGTGGTCCCAAACCCGGTCGAGCAGCGCCTCGAACTCAGTCCGCTGATCCGGCGGGCCTACGTGCACGGAGACAACCAGGACTACAGCGTGGCCCTGCTCGATCTCGACGCCGACGTGCTGCGCTCGTGGGCGGCAGAAAACGGGGCCGATGTGTCCGGAGAGCTCCAGGCGATCGAGGGGTTCACGGCGCTGGTCGACGACGCCCTCGAGCTGTGCTTCCAGGGCTGGCAGGGGCACCGCCCACAGCGCTGGGCCGCGGTCTCTGAGGGGTTCACGGTGGAGCGGGGCGAGCTCACGCCCAAACTCTCGCTCAAGCGCCAGGCCATCGCACAGCGCCACGCATCGTTGATCGACAGCCTCTACGAGGAATAGCCAGAGGCTGCTAAGTTGCCGCTGCCATGCGGCTGCACAGCTACGCTTGTTTCGCCTTGATGCTCGCCTTCGGCGGATGCGGTCCCAAAATGTCCGCCGATTCGAAGACCCCACCTGCGCACGAGCCCCACGCGCACGGACACCACGGGGGCCATGCCGAGGCCAACGCCGAGCACGACGGGCATGGCCACGGACATCACCGCTTCGACAACGCGCAGGAATGGGCGAAGCAGTTCGACAACCCCGATCGCGACGCATGGCAGAAGCCGGACGCGGTGCTGGCGTTCCTGAACCTCGAGCCCACCGCGGTCGTCGCGGACCTGGGCGCCGGCACCGGCTACTTTGCGGTGAAGATCGCGGCCGCCGTGCCGCAGGGTCGCGTGCTCGCCAACGATATCGAGCCGGACATGGTCCGCTACCTCGCAGAGCGAGCCGACAAAGATGGCCTGGGCAACGTCGTGGCGGTCCAGGGCACTGCACAGGGCCCAAAACTCCCCGAGCCGGCCGACGTGGCCTTCATGTGCGACGTCTACCACCACATCGGGGACCGGCCGGCCTACTTCTCCAGGGTTCGCGAGCAGCTGCGCGACGGAGGCCGCCTGGTCATCGTCGACTTTCGCAAGGACGCCGCGGACGACATTCCAGGGCCGCCCCCGGCCATGCGCATCGGGCATGCGCAGCTGGTGCGCGAGCTCGAGGGCGCCGGCTGGAAACACGTTCGCACCGACGTGCAGACGCTTCCGCATCAGTACATCGTCGAGCTGGTCCCCGCCGGCTGATCGCGACAACGCGATGACTGAGCCGCGCGAAAAACCTGGGCTTGGCAAAGGGGTGCTGCGTCGCACCAAGGGCCTGGCGGACCTGCGAACCCGCGCTGCTGTTACAGCGGCGTGAACACCACGAAGACCACGTGCTGCCCCCACGCTGCATAGGGCGGGGTGAAGTAGCTGACGGTGACCGCGACGGCCATGTTCTCGTGCTCGAAGAACTCTTTGTTGAAGTCGGGGTTCCAGCCATCGACCCGGGTGGGCGTGTAGATGAAGCCGTAGAAGTCGCGGCCGACGCGGTCGCGGAAGTGCTTCACCATGCGGTCGAGCTCTTCGCCGGGCTTGCTTTCTTCGAGGCGAATGCGCTCGGCGCTCTGCGAGAGGGCGGCCTCGTCGGATCCGCCCTCGACCCTTTGCACGGGGGGAAGGTTGACCTTGGCTCGGGCGTCGTCGAGGGCCGCGAACACGGCCGCTTCTTCGGCCGCGAAATCACCGGGCACGAACACCTCGTAGCCGACGTTGAGCAGGCCGCGGGCGGATTCTGGGTCGTCCAGGACCGCGGTTGAAACGACGCTGATCTCGGGGCTGAGGGTTGTGGCCCGAAAGGCGGGAAAGAACAGCGCTCCGGCGAGCATGCGGTCCAGCGGGGTGTCCCGGTGGTGGTAGAGCGTGTCGAAGGTGCCTTGCCGAATGCTCTGATCAACCTGCCACCCGGCGATGAGTCCCAGCGCGACCTCGTTGCGTACGCTCGTGTCGGTGGCGCTGAGCAGGTGGGGGAACAAGTTGGCCGTGACCACGTCTTGCTGGGGTGCACCCACCACATCGGCAAGCCCGGTCTTGCTGCGCAGCGCGTTGATGCCCGCGAGGACGGCCGAGGGGCTGAAGTCGCCGGCGGTTGCGGGGAGCTCGAGCGTGGGGGCGTCGTATTGCGTGGGGGCGGTCCCGTTGGGTGAGATGAGCACGCGCGCCATGACGCGGCCGAGCACGGACCCGGTGGGGGCCGCCACGACCTCGAGCACCGCGACCGCGTCGTCGGGCTTGGTCGGGCAGCGAAAGCCGAACGATCCGCTGGGGTCCGATGCGGGCAGGCGAGCACAAGACTTGCTGCCGAACGCCCCGTGGGTGATCCGGGCGACCATCCACTCGGTCGGTTGGTCATAGACGCCGGAGATCTCTACGTTGCCCTCACCGCCGCTGAGGAACGGGACCGGGGCGAGCTCGATCAGCGGCTCCCCGACGAGCACGGAGACCACCACCTGATCGTCCTCTTTCCACACTCCCAGGCCGCTGACGGCTTGGGCAGAAGCGTCCTCGAGGAGCGCGAGGACCTGTGGCTCGGGACGGCCCGGGTCGAGCGCTCGGAACGTGCCGGGCTTGAAGGACCACCGTCTCGCCTGCACGGTGTCGAAGGGCACGCCGCAGCGGGCATGCATAAAGGCACGAACGTCGGCGCCCGCGATCGTTTCGGGGTGCTCCGCATCGAAACGCGCGTACTGCTGGGCGAGGCAGGTCATCGCGGCCGAAACCGTGACCCCGGTTGCGCCGGCCTTGGCCCAAGCGGCGAACGCCTTGGCGTTGGGCTCTTCGCCGGCGTAGGGCGCTCTCCACTGAGCTTCGGGGACGGCCGGATCGATCGACCAGGAGGTGACGGCGGCCATCGTGCCCACGGCGGCAAGGGGACTCTCGACCGGGGTCCCGCCGAGCTGCTCGAGACGCTCGGGGGTTGGGAACGGCTGCCGAATGGGCACGGCATCCGCGGCGAGCTTGTCGGTTTTGAACCCCGGCGTGGGCGACGACGTCGCGCAAGCGGTGGAAAACAGCCCGGCAAGCGCCGCGCACGTGACGATTCGTATCTCGAACAGCATCCTGCGTCCTCCGTAGAGGAAGCCAGCTTCCACGCGGTCGGTCAAGCGATTGGTGCACAGCGGACACTGCATTGTTGCGCGAGCCGACGTTGTAGGCGGCCGTATCGGGGCTAGAACACCCCCCATGATCCGAAGCAATTCGATCGTCCTCGCCCTGGGCCTCGCGCTGGCCACCACCGCGTGCAGCAACCCCGCAGACGGCAAGCCGCAGGCCAAGGTCGAAGATGCGGCCCCGCAGGACAAGTCCGCGGCCCCGGCCGCAACAGGGAACGCCTACGCGGTCAACCTCGAGTCCTCCAAGCTCGGCTTTGTCGGCTCCAAGGTCACCGGATCGCATCCGGGCGGTTTCAAGACCTTCACCGCAAGCATCGACCCCAAAGACGGGAAGGTCGAAGGAGGCAGCGTGGCGGTCGAGATCGACATCGACAGCATGTTCACCGACAGCGAGAAGCTGACCGGCCACCTCAAGAGTCCCGATTTCTTCGACGCCCAGACGCATCCCAAGGCGACGTTCCAATCCTCCGAGATCAAGGCCGAAGGTTCCGAGGGCTACAGCCACACGGTCGTCGGAAACCTCGGGCTGCATGGTGTGACCAAGAAGGTCACGTTCCCCGCCAACATTGCCATGGACGGCGGCAAGGTCACGGTCAAGACCGAGTTCTCGATCAACCGCAAGGATTTCGAGATGGCCTACGCGGGCATGCCGGACGATCTGATCCGCGACGAGGTCGTGATCAAGCTCGACCTCACGTTCGACGGCAAGGCCTGAGCGCGGCGACCGGTCGCAGGGGGCGTTGATTCCAAGGTTTGTGGGAATCGAATCGCCCCGGACTTGGTACGCTTGGCCACATTGCAGGCCACTTCAACCCACTCTGAGACGTTCGACGCGCTGAGCTGTGAGAGCTGCGGCGCGTCGCTGAACGTTGCGGCCGGGGAGCGCACCGCGATGTGTCCGTACTGCGCGTCTCCGGCAGTGGTGGCCAAGTCGCGCACCGCAGGGGAAGACCCCGCCTTTGTGGTGGGGTTCGTCATCGCCGAAGACGACGCACGCAAGCGAGCTCGCGCATGGATCCGCAGCACGTGGTTTGTGAAGTCCGCGTTTGCGAAGGCAGACCTCAGCGCGGTCCGGGGGGTCTATCTGCCCGCGTACTTGTACTCGGGCTCGGCCGCGGTCGAGTACACGGCGCAGATCGGCGAAAACTACACGGTCACCGAGACGTATACGACCACCGACTCGCAGGGAAAGACCGTCACCCGCACCCGAACCCGCACCGTGACCGAGTGGAGATCGCTCCAGGGTTCGTGGGCGGCCTACCTCGACGACATCGTCGTCACGGCATCGCGCGGACTTCACAACGCAGAGCTCGAAGCGATCGAGCCCTATGATCTTCGGGCGCTTCATCGCTACACGCCCAAGATGCTCTCGGGGTGGCTCGCAGAGGATCCGTCGCGCGCCGTGGCGGAGTGTGCCGCGATGGCGCGAGAGGAGGCCGTGGCGCAGGTGGGCCGACGAGTGTCCGCGCACATGCCCGGAGACAGTCATCGGAGCCTGCAGTACACGACCCGCTTCGAGAACGAGCATGGGGCCCTGGTGCTGCTGCCGGTGTGGGTCCTGGCGGTGAAGTACGACCCCAAAGAGCCTGCGGTGCGCATGGTCCTCAACGGACAGACGGGGGCGTTGATCGGCAAACCGCCGCGGTCTTGGACCAAGATCTCGCTGGCCATCGTCGGGGGCATTGTATTGATCGCGGCCATGGTGGCCTGGGCGGGGGCAAACGCATGAAGGCTCGCGCGTGTGCTCGATGCCGCAGCCCCCTGGAGGTCGAAGACCTGCGGTGCGCAGTGTGTGCCCTCCCCACGCCGGAGCTCGCCGATGATGAACGCCCGAGCGAGTCGGTGGCGCAGATCCTCCGGTGCCATGGCTGTGGTGCGGGCGTGCAATACAGCGCCGAAGTCGGGGCTCCGCGCTGCGACTTCTGTGGTGCCGTGATGGAGATCGAGACGCCGGAGGATCCGGTGGAGCAGGCCGAGCGCTACCTCGATTTCGCGGTCACGGATGCGCAGGCCAAGGCAGCCCTCAAGCAGTGGCTGGGTCGCAAGAGCTTCTTTCGTCCCTCGGACCTCCAGTCACGCGCGGCCGTCGACGGACTCAAGCCGCTGTGGTGGGCGGGCTGGATGTTCGATGCGGCCGCGAGCGTGTGCTGGGCGGCCGACTCCAACGAAGGATCGCGTCGCTCAGCCTGGGCGCCTCACTCCGGGGAATTCACGATGGAGGCCCACAACGTCGTCGTGCCGGCCTCGGTGGGCTTGACCGCCGGGGAGTGTCGAGCGCTCGTGAGCCGCTATGATCTGCGGCGCTCGAGTGATGAGCCCCAAGGACATCCGGGCGCCACGGTCGAGCAGTTCACGCTGCAGCGATCGGCGGCGCGAAAGGTCATCTCCGAGGCCCTCGAAGGCGTCGCCCGCACGCGCGCGGCCCCCCACATTCCAGGCAGCCAGACTCGCAAGCTGAACGTCAGCGTCTTGCCGTCTCGGTTGACGACGAGCCACCTCGCGTTTCCCGCATTTGTCCTTGCGTACCGCTACCGCGACAAGCTCTACCGAGCGGTCGTTCATGGGCAGGATCCGAGCTGCGTCCTCGGCAAAGCACCCGTGTCGTGGGCGAAGATCGCGCTGGTCGTCGGGGGCGTTCTCGCGCTGCTCGCTCTGATCGTGGCGATGATCTCCAACGCGTGAATCCCAGGTTACGGGGGTCCCACGCATCCTCATCGAGAAAGTGTAGGGAGATGGGAACCTCTGGGGTCCGTTGTCGCACAGCTCTAGCGTGGGTTTGAAAACGCTAGGGGTTGGGGTTGCGCTGTTGACGGTGCTTGGAGGATGCGATGACTCGGGTGGCCGAGCGAAGAGTCCCTACGCCGCACCCGGAGGCAAGGCCGACGACGGCACGACGGCGATCGAGGGGCTCAACTTCGACGGTATCGCCCAAAACCTGGTCGCGCAGGCGAATGCGCCGCTGGATCCGGAGGCCCCCGGCGCACAGGATCCCGAAGCGCCGGCCGAGCCCGAGGAGCCCGGCGACGACACCGGCTCCGAGCCCCCCGGCGAGCCTGACGATAGCGGTGGCGACAGTGGTGGCGACAGCGGTGGCGACAGCGGAGACGTTCCCGAGGACTGCATGGGCTTCGTGTGCGGCGACGGGAGCTGCATTGCCGCGAGCTGGGAGTGCGACGGCGAGGCCGACTGCGCGGCCGCCGAGGACGAGGCCAACTGCGCCGAAGACTGCAGCGGCCACACCTGCGGGGATGGGACCTGCATCCAAGCCGGGTGGGTCTGCGACGACTACGTCGACTGCGACGATGCCTCGGACGAAGCTGCGTGCGGGGTTGCCCAGCAAGGATTCGATCTGACGGGTACGGTCGCGCCGGCGCTGCTGGACACCAGCTGCGTCTTCAGTGCCACGGCGAACTCCGCCGTCGCGGGGGTGGTCGCGGCCGAGATCATCTCGAGCTCGTGCGTCGCCGGAGGCGTGGTGGTTGGGGTTGCGACGTCGCCCAGCGGGGCCGGGGCCGTCGGTGGGTTCGGCGTGGCCGCGGTCTGCGGGGTCGCGGACATATCCCAGGTCGATGCGGTGGTCGGCGGTGTGGCCGGTGCCGTCACCGGCTTGGTCGGAGGCGTGACCTTCTGTGAAGGCGGTGTGGTCGACCAGGCGAACACCTTCATCAACTGGCTGTGGGGCAACGAGCCCGAGGCGATTCCCGTCTATCACGTGGAGTCCACCGGAGTCGCTGCGGTGCCCGGACTGCGGGACGACGCGCTCACCTGCTCTGGACCCTACGTAGAAACGGCCTACAAAAGCCCGGACGTCTGCGGCGAAGATGTCTACGGCATGACGTGCACTCCCGGTGCTGGAACCGCGGAGAACTGCGCTGCCTGGAAGGACCTCGCCGACCGCAACCTGGTGTGTCACTGGGCCAGGATCGTCGCCTCGAACACGGCGCACGGCGGAAACCCGGACGCCAACCATCTCAGCCCAATCAATGCTGCCCGAAGCAACTACGAGGGGTGCGACAACCTCATCTACAACAACTGCGACGAAGACGACGACCCGATGAGCGAGGACAGTGCCAAGCAGTCGGCGATGGACCTCATCTGTCGCTGAGTTTGGGGCCGCGGCGGACTCGCGCCGACAGCAGGATGGCCAGCCCGGGGAGCCCGACGCTGGCCATCGCTGCGAGTTCCAGGCTGCCGAGATCCGCCGCGATACTCCCGGCGAGAGCATAGACCAGGGCAACCACGCAGTTGGCTGCCGTCGTCACGCCCAGCACGCGAGCGCGGGGCATGCCCGAGGTCCCGGCGACGACGACGCTCGCCTCGGC
Source organism: uncultured Nannocystaceae bacterium (assembly GCA_964352485.1). Lineage (GTDB taxonomy): Bacteria > Myxococcota_A > Polyangia > Nannocystales > Nannocystaceae > CAJXVA01. The sequence continues at coordinate 18,847 of CAYGTG010000025.1, forward strand.
CAGCACCGGCACGGCACGCAGCGCGACCAACAGCCCGAGCCCGTGCTTCTCCGCGAAGCCCTCCAGCCGCTGGCGCTGCGCATCGTCGACCCAGCGAGAGACACCGGCCCGGCCCGCCGAGCGGCCAAGCTCGTAGCCGACCGCGGCGCCAAGGCTCAAGCCGAGCGCGATGATCGTCGTGCCCGCCGCGGTTCCGAAGACCGCACCGACCCCCACCGCGAGGATGCTGGAAGGAACCGGAAGCACGAGGTCGGCCGCGAGAAGGGCGATGAGGACGAGGGCCAGGGAGACCGAGGGCGTTGCGTGCTCGAGTAGCGATGCGCCGTAGGCCTCGAATGCATCGCCCCAGATCGCGAACGGAATCAGGATCGCGGCGAACAGGGCGATCCACAGGGCAGGGACGGGGACGCGTCGAGCCACGAGTTCGTCTCTCTAGCTCTCGCACCAGACGCCCAGCTCGTTTCCGCCGGGGTCGGTGAAGTGAAAACGACGGCCACCTGGGAAGTCGAACGGAGGGGCCGAGATCGTTCCGCCTGCCGCGGGCACCGCTGCGAGCGTCGCGTCGAGGGCATTCGAGTAGAGGATCACCAGGGG